>PCWZ01000081.1:0-416 GCA_002796305.1 Deltaproteobacteria bacterium CG11_big_fil_rev_8_21_14_0_20_49_13 | reverse complement strand
GCGGCAATCTCCAGCAAACACTTGATTTATGGAGATTGCTTCGGTCACTACGCTCCCTCGCAATGACACGCCAATGGGTTTTTAGAGGTGCCCTTCTATTTTCAGAGGCGTCTTGTGGTTTTCGATATTGAGACCTTTCCTTTCGATGACATAAAATTATAATAACCGAATTACCGAAGCCTGACCCCGGTGTTCCTTAGGCGCAGAATGATGAACAGCGCCAGATAAGGGGCGAGATTTGCCGCGGTTTGATGGGAAAGAGGCGCGTCGGAGAGAGAGCATCCGTCGCCACCGGCTCGTTTTGAGATATTACCGTTTTCCGGGATTTTATCTGTATCGCCGGTTACGCAAAGACCCGACATCGAGTCTATATATCCTGAACATGTATCTTCTTTCAACGCCTCACATATGCAGTC
>PCWZ01000080.1:11468-12542 GCA_002796305.1 Deltaproteobacteria bacterium CG11_big_fil_rev_8_21_14_0_20_49_13 | reverse complement strand
ATTAACAGATGATCCACGTCTGACAACTTCTTCCCGTCACCTTGTCCCGCAAATGACCCACTCATATCCGCGAAGACCCTTTATTTTTTGATCGTCGAAATAGCACGTCTGGCGGATGATCGAACATTTGGATCTATATCATTACTCACTACTAAATTTAACGCCCGCAGGGCAGTTCTATCGCCGATTTTGCCAAGCGCATCTGCAGCCGCTGAACGAACATATGTATCTTTATCCTTAAACGCGGAAATTAGCGTCGGCACGGCAGATTTATGACCAATTTCGCCGAGCGCGTATACGGCCGCTGAACGAACATATTTATCTTCATCTCTAAGCGCGGGCCTTAGTAGCGCCGGTACGGTAGATTTGTTACCGATCTTGCCAAGCGAGTATGCGGCCGCCGAACGAACATCTTGATCGCTATCCTTAAGCGCGAGAATTAGCATCGGCACGGCAGATTCGTCACCTATTTTGCCAAGTGTACCTGCGGCCGCTGAACGCACAGACCGAGCACTATCATTAAGCGCAGAGAGCAGAGATTCCGTCACTGCTTTCAACGCCTCTTCCTTGATAACGGAGAGATCTATTATGCCAGCCAGCATTTTGATCATCTCTGCCCTATAGCCTGATTTGTAATCCCGAATTCTATACCATTTTGGCACACAGTTATCCGTAAGCCATTTGACATGTTCTCTTAGTGGATTATAGCCGTCGCCGCCGGCGAGTCTTTTTAGTTCGCCTACAAAATCGAGCGAATAGCCAGATTTAGTCAGGTCGTTCAATTCATCGCCTGTGATCGCCCCGTCACTAAAAATTTCGATAAATTTGTTATGTTCGGCGGCACCTTTGAAATAACCCTTTTCGATCAACTTATTTCTATCTTGCTGGGAATTAAGCCCATACGCTCCCTCAACATACATGTGAAAGATCTCCTGCGCCTTCTTCACCTCGTCATTTGAATTGAAATTGCAATCCATATCTTTTTCCTTTGTTTTATGTAGCAGCTACATTATCATTATCGGTTAGTCATACACTGAAAGTTGCTAAGTTTTTAGTCATAGGTCCGTTAGCTGG
>PCWZ01000080.1:6550-11434 GCA_002796305.1 Deltaproteobacteria bacterium CG11_big_fil_rev_8_21_14_0_20_49_13 | reverse complement strand
ATGAAAATTGCAACACGTTGATTTATAACGGTTCATCCTTCGACAGGCTCAGGACGAACGAGCAATTTACGGGTTTTTAGAGGTGCCCTATGATTATTAATGGGTTGCAAGCGGAAAATAGCAGATTTTTTATTGTGCAAATCCTTTAAGTCTGAGCGTTCTGAGCATCTCTTTTGCCTCCGGATCTGCGCCCATCTTCAAAAGTATATCTTTTATCTTTTGCGTTGCCGGTTGTTCACCAAAGGCAACAATCGGCGCCGAAGGGACGGGCGGCGAGGTCGTCCAGACGGTGAGTTCTTTGGCCCACGGCTGACTGATGCTTTTGAGAGTGAAATATTCCATCGGCTGAAGGATCGCTCCGCCTTTAAGCGTGCCGGCCGAAATATTCTTTAATGTCGGAAGGATGTTATGTATCCGTTCAACTTTTAAATTCGCGACCTTTTCGTTAAGAATGAATTTTGAGATGAATTCGCCCGTTAGCGGTTGCTTTGAATGAAGTATCGCTCCGTCCCAGTCCAAAGGGGGTTTCCCCTTTCCCACCACAACATAGTTCTCGTACGGTTTGCCGGAAGGGAGGGGGAGCGTTTGCAAAAGTTTGGTGTTCGGGCCGAGCGCCTTGTCGTTCATGGCATATGCGGCAAAACTTATGATGCCGAACGCCGGTCTTGAACTTTTGATGTAAGCGGCGCCTTCGGGGACGTTGTTGAAATATCCTCCGGTGATCTTATCGGGTGTTATCCTTTGATTTATATAGTCAAAGAAGGGGCCTATGGCCCCCTGTGCATCGACAGTGGTCCCGGCTTCGCCCGGATACCAGAAAATCATTTTGTATTCCTGAGCAAGGGTATTTCTCGCGAAAAGAGTTGACAACAAGATTAGTATTGAGATTTTGAACGGTTTCATATTAAATCCCACTACTTAAAAAGGAAAATCTATGCAAGATTATAATCCGAGAGAGATCGAACCCAAGTGGCAAAAAGAGTGGGAAAAGAATGGCCTCTTTAAGGCCAAGGAGGAGAAGAAGCGTCCTAAGTATTACGTCCTTGAGATGCTACCGTATCCGTCGGGCCGTCTTCACATGGGGCACGTGCGAAACTATTCGATAGGCGACCTGATCGCCCGCTATAAGATAATGCAGGGATTCAACGTTCTTCACCCGATAGGCTGGGATGCCTTCGGCATGCCCGCAGAGAACGCCGCTATAAAGAACAAGACCCATCCAGGCAAATGGACCTTTGAAAATATCGCCTACATGCAGAAGCAGTTCAGAAAATTAGGCATCTCCTACGATTGGGACCGCGAAGTTGCAACGTGCGCGCCCGACTATTACAAATGGGAGCAACTCGTATTCCTGAAGATGTACGAGAAGGGTATAGTAACGCGAAAGACCGCGATGCTTAACTGGTGCGACACCTGCAAGACCGTTCTTGCCAACGAACAGGCCGAGGGGGGGAAGTGCTGGCGCTGCGACAACGATGTTGCGCTAAAGCCGATGACCCAGTGGTTCGTAAGGATCCCTCTTTATGCCGAAGAACTTTTGGAAGATATCGACAAAGAGCTCAAAGGCTGGCCCGAACGCGTTACCCACATGCAAAAGCTCTGGATAGGAAAGAGCGAAGGGGCCCTGATAAAATTTTCCCTCCCTTGTAAGGAGGGGAGGGAAGATCAAGTGGTCGATGTATTTACCACACGACCCGATACTCTTTTTGGCGCCACGTTCATGAGCCTTGCGGCGGAGCATCCCCTTGTCGAAGGGCTTTCCAAAGGAACACCGGAAGAGGCCAACATCAAGGCGTTTAGAGAGCGCACCTCCAAGATAGGGCGCATGGATAGACTCCTGGGCAATTATGAGAAGGACGGCGTCTTTACCGGCGCATATTGCGTCAATCCTGTCACGGGGCTAGATATGCCTGTCTATGCCGCCAATTTTGTATTGATGGATTACGGCACCGGAGCCGTAATGGCGGTTCCTGCCCACGACCGGCGAGACTTTGAATTCGCAAAGAAATATAGCCTCCCCATAAAAGAGGTGATCAAGCCTGCGCAGGGCGAGCAACGCACGGCGAACGGCGCTTATGAGGGTCCCGGCACGCTTATCAATTCTGGCGAGTTTACAGGTATGGGCAATGAGGCCGCCAAGATAGCAATAATAGATGCGCTTAAAAAACAAGGGGTTGGGGATAAAACCATAAACTATAAGTTGAAGGATTGGTGTATCAGCCGTCAGCGATATTGGGGGGCTCCTATACCCATCGTATACTGCGAAAAGTGCGGTATCGTGCCCGTCCCCGAAAAAGAGCTTCCAGTTTCGCTTCCTGAAGACATTGAGCTTACCGGCGAGGGCGGGTCGCCGCTTGCAAAGCTTGAAAAATTCATAAATTGCAAGTGCCCAAAGTGCAAAGGTGCCGCCAAGCGCGAGACCGACACCATGGACACCTTCGTTGAATCAAGCTGGTATTTTCTGCGTTATTGTTCGCCAAAATATAGCAAAGGGCCCGTAGACCCGGAGGCGGCCAAATACTGGATGCCTGTGGACCAATATATCGGCGGCATCGAACATGCGGTGGGACATCTTCTCTATTGCAGGTTCTACATGAAGGTCCTGCGCGACCTCGGATTCGTTGAGTTCAGCAAGTCAAACGAACCGGTGAAACATCTTTTAACGCAAGGGATGGTGACGTTGGGTGGAAGCGCAATGTCCAAGTCCCGCGGCAACATTGTGGACCCGGACCGGATCATCGAAAAATACGGCGCCGATACAGCGCGCCTCTTTATCCTATTCGCTTCACCCCCGGAAAAAGACCTTGAATGGAGCGATGCCGGGATAGACGGATGCTGGAGATTTCTAAACAGAGTGTGGAGGTTGGTGACGAAGGAAGAAGGTGGAAGGAAGAGAGAAGAAAGGCTTGGAAATGAGCTTGAACGTTGGATCCACAAGACGATCAAACGCGTTACTGAAGATATCGAACGCTTTCATTATAACACCGCGATCTCGGCCATAATGGAATACGTGAACTATCTTTGTGCGAATCACGAATCACGAGTCACGAGTCACGCCGTTGAAACCCTTGTGCTTCTCATCTCGCCGTTCGCGCCGCACATGGCGGAAGAGCTCTGGCATCTCACCGGCCACAAAGAGACCATCATCAAGGTAAAGTGGCCTTCGTACGACCCCGAGAAGGTGAAGGAGGAGAAGATGCTCATAGTCGTTCAGGTCAACGGCAAGTTGCGCGATAAATTAGAGGTGGCGCCAGACATCTCCGAGGAGGATATCAAGAAACAGGCCCTTGCATCTGAAAAGGTGACAGGTTATTTAGAGGGAAAGGTTCCCAAGAAGGTTATATATGTCAGAGGGCGATTAGTTAGTATTGTTGTCTGATTCCCCCTCCTTTGTAAGGGGAGGAAACAATGTATGCCTAAATTAACTATACACGATTTAGACCGTGAACTTCGCAACAAAACGCTGAGGCCGGTCTACTTTATTTACGGCGCCGAAGGCTACCTTGTTTCGACGGCCATAGGTAGAGTCAGGGAATACGTCAAAAATATCGCCGGCGACTCTTTTGAACCCGACAGATTCTCCGGAAAGGATTCGGACCTTGCAGAGATCACTTCATGCGCCGGAACCCTTCCGATGTGGACGACACACAGTCTCATTCTTGTTACCGAGGCCGACAAGATGACCGATACGAAACCTCTCGCAAAGTACCTTTTAAATCCTTCCAAAACATCCACAATAGTCTTTTCCGCGGAAAAGGCCGACGGCAGGACCGGTTTTGCAAAGATTCTCTCCGACAAGGCCGCGGTAATAGAATGTAAGCCGTTGTATGATGACAAGCTTCCGGACTGGGTAAGGATGGAGGCTTCAAATAGGGGGCGGCAGATGTCCATGGAGGCGGCGAATATCATGGCCGACCTGGTGGGAAATAATCTGGGTGAGTTGGCGGGCGCCATCGACAAGATCATGTTATATATAGGAAAGAAAAAGACGATAGATATGGCAGATGTAGAAACGGTCCTTACAGAAACGGGTAGAAAGAACGTTTTTGAATTTACTGAAGCGGTAGGGCGCAGGGACCTTAAAGAATCACTCCGGTTGCTAAAAAGGCTCTTTGATTTTAACGAGAACGAAATAATGATACTTTCGATGCTTGCCCGCCATTTTAGGATACTCATCAAGGCGAAAGAGGCCACAATGGGTAAATATGTCGATAGGGCCTCGCTTCCGAAACTGCTGGGAGTTAACCCGTTCTTTGTCGATAAATATGTGGCACAGTCAAAGATGTATCAGTGGCGTGAGCTCAAGAAGACCTTTAAAAGATTATATCAGACGGACAAGCTCTTAAAATCAAGTAAACTTCCCAAAGAGACGATACTCGAAAGATGCGTGAGAGAGTTGATCACAGCCGGTTAACAGCCACCGTGAGGCGCGAGATATAACGCGAAGCGGTTCTCATATTTGTGGCGTTCTTGTTGGCCGATTTTGCGATAACGGGAATGGCGGCCGTTAAAGCGGTTGTAGCGGCTTCTTTGTTCTTCGCCACGATCGCCTTTTTCACCTTTTTGATTGCCGTGCGCATTGTCGAAAGGTTGCCGGTGTTGCGTGCGGTCCTTTTTATATCCTGACGGGCGCGTTTGAGCGAGGATAAGTGGCGCCCACATTTAAGTTTCTTTTGTTTTCTTGCATCTGCCATATTTAATAGTGCCCAAGTGCGTAAGTGTCTAAGTGCGTAAGTTGTCGATAACTCACTATAGACACACTTATTAGGCCGTCTGAGTTTCGGGGTCCCTAACATGGGTCAAAAATAATGTCAAACCTTAAATCTTTAAGACATGGAACTCGGAATAAACATCGTACCCCCCTATAAAGAGGATAAGGTATAT
>PCWZ01000080.1:2222-6534 GCA_002796305.1 Deltaproteobacteria bacterium CG11_big_fil_rev_8_21_14_0_20_49_13 | reverse complement strand
CCTGAGCCTGTCGAAGGATGAACCGTTATAAATCAACGTGTTGCAATTTTCATGGTTCGACAAGCTCACCATGAACGGAGGTTTTTAGAGGTGCCCCCTATTGACTCGAAGTGTAATTGTGTCAAAATGAATAGAAGATGATGTGCAACTTTTATTGCATGAAATGAAGCTCAAGCTTCCAAGTCAACCACCTCCAAAAATCGTAAATCCAAATCCATAAAAACCGCTGTTTTGTAGTGCCTACCTTTTGACCCCAGCCCGTTACAAATCAGCCACTTACAACCTCACTATACCCCTAGTTGCGGAAGTCGGGTTACCATCCCCAGATAAATCTGCAAAAAAAGTGAAAAAATCACGCAACTTTTGTGGCGCTACAGCCGATAACTATGGTATATGTCATTGCGAGTGACCATAGAGAGCGGAGCAATCTCAGGCGATCAATTGCATACGGGAGATTGCCGCGCCCCATGGGGCTTGCAATGATGTCACTTATGCACCGCGCACGCGCCGCATAAACAGCGACATGGAGGTATTTTTGGCTACTGAAGTGGAAGTGACCAGATACTGGGAAACCATCCCCATTTATGGCAATATGGATTGGGAGTTCTGTGCCGCCCCCAATAATACAGGTCTATGTTTCAAAATGGGTTCCTATGTCTGTGAACCAGGGGTTCTCTTCCAAAGTTTCAATATTGCTAAAAGTTGCGCTACGTTGCTGTCGCTCCAATCGGGTTATTATTATGATGTGATCAATGAAACGCGGAATCTATGGGAGCGTGCCGGGTCCTGTTACCAAGATCATCGGGTGATGGCGACGGGTCGCACGCTTGCTCCGCTTGAAAAGGCGGCATTATCAGCACGTTTTCACACGGGCGAGCCGCCCAGCCTCATCGAAATGCTCTCAATAGCCGTGGTTGGACGTATGATCAAGGCAAGTATGATGACCCCATTGTTTACATTGTTTTTTTATGACAAAACGCCCCTGCCTTCGTTGTCGTTGCCCTATTCGCCGTTTTGATCTTCCCAGATTTTTGTTGTCTGTTCCGTGTAACTAAAAAGGCCGCCTCCGGGGATAGATCCAGATGGGTGACCACTTTTCGATTGTCTATTCCGGGTTCCAATTGTCTTTGATTTTCATCTGGATTTTTGGCTGGAGATGTGGGAATAATCCGCCCGGGTTGGTTCCCGGAACATGACCGAACATCATCATCACATATCGCGACGTGCAGGTATCTTCGGGTTCTACACACTAATAAGCCGGATTTTAGGCCTCGTTCGCGATTCGGTGATCGCCTACTTTTTCGGTACAAAGGCGGCGGCCGACGCTTTCTATGTCGCATTCCGCATCCCAAATCTTTTGCGAAGGCTCCTCGCCGAAGGTTCCCTCACGATGGCCTTCGTGCCGGTCTTTACCGAATATCTGGGGCAATCGCGGGAAGAGGGGAAGCGCGTTGCGGACATTGTTTTTACTTATCTATCCTTCCTGCTCACGATCCTTACTATTCTGGGCGTTATATTTGCCCCGCAGATAGTCAAAGTGATAGCTTTCGGTTTCGAAGGTTCACCGGACAAATTTGCCCTGACCGTTTATCTGACCCGCTTAATGTTCCCGTATATCTTCCTTGTTAGCCTCATGGCCCTTGCCATGGGAGTACTTAACACCCTGAAGATATTCGGGGCGCCGGCCGCTTCGCCGATACTTCTTAACTTAGGAATAATCGCCGGAGCATCTATCTTTTCCGGATGGTTCGGCCAGCCGACGGTGGGGCTTGCTTTGGGTGTTATAATCGGCGGGGTTTTACAACTCTCACTTCAGATACCGTGGCTTATGCGCGAGGGGATGATCCCAAGGTTCAACTTTGACTATCACCATCCGGCCCTAAGAAGGATAGGCCTTATCATGTTGCCATCGGTCTACGGCGGCGCCGTTTATCAGATAAATGTTCTGGTGATAACACTATTGGCATCGTTCCTTCCCAACGGTAGCGTTTCTTACCTATGGTATGCGGACCGGATAAACGAATTCCCCTTGGGGCTCTTTGCCGTGGCCATCGCCACCGCTTCGCTACCAACACTTTCCGAACATGCGGCTGACAAGAACCATGAGGCTTTCAAGGGGACGCTTAATTACAGCATGCGGATAGCTTTGACCGAATCTATTCCCGCCATGTTCGGCCTCCTTCTTTTTGCCGAACCGATTATCAGGCTTCTTTTCCAGCGCGGGGCGTTTACCGCCGAGTCAACGGCCGGAACGGTGGGGGCTCTTCGAATGTTCGCCATAGGTATCCCGTTCGTCACGGGGGTTAGAAACATCGTCCCCGCATTTTATGCAATGAAGGATGCCAAGACGCCGGTCTACATGGCAACCGTGGCGCTCGTTGTTAACGCGTTGCTTGCATTCATACTGATGAAGCCCTTGCTTCACATGGGCCTGGCCCTTTCGATGAGCGTAGCTTCCGCCGTTAATTTTGCCCTCCTCATCTATGCGTTCAGGCGAAAGATGGGACTTTTTGGCGGAAGGAGTCTTTTAAAGAGCACCGGAAGGTCGATACTTGCCTGCCACGGAATAGTGGCGGTCTTTATTATTTCCAAGTACGTCCTGCATCTCTTTGGAGATGTGAAAGGGGTAGTGTTGGGCGCTCAACTTTTCTCGGTCATCTTAGTTTCTATAGTAGTTTATCTCACTATCTTAAAGTACGTTGCCCCGGAAGAATTCGGCCACTTTAGAAGCCTTATCAGGCGAAAATTGGCCTGATTTTTCCGTTTCATCATTTATATATTGCCATAAGTGCGCATCTTTGTTAAATCCAGTTCATGACCTTGAAGGATGTTGCAAAGATCGTGAGATATTGGCTTAATGCTTCAGCGCACGACCTGGAAATGGCAAAGTCACTTTTTAGGACCGGCAAACATGATTACTGCCTTTTCTTGTGCCACTTGTCGCTGGAGAAACTTTTAAAAGCGCTGGCCACCAGGGTTATCAAGGACCATCCGCCCTTTACTCACAATTTGCTTTTTCTTGCCGGTAAGGCAGATCTGCAGCTGTCTAAAGCACAGATCGAATTGTTCGATCAGATAAACAGGTTCAATATGGAAGCTCGTTATCCTGAAGATCTGGAGGCGTTTTATAAAAAAGCCAACAAAGTCTATGCTAAAAGATATATGGATGCTACCAGGGAGATGTGGAAATGGCTCCGACAAAAATTAGAAAAATAGTGGAAAAGTTTAAAGTTGGACTTCGTAAGGCCGGTTTTCCTCCTGTCAGGGTATATCTCTTTGGATCACATGCACGAAATGAGGCGAGAAGAGATAGCGATATTGACATTTGTCTTGTTTCAAGGGAATTCAAGCGCCATAAAGAGAGATACCGGAGCGAGGCGGTTTATATAGCGTTCAGGACAGATCCCAGTATACAGTTGGTCTTGGCAGATCCGGAAGAGTTCAAGTCCAACAGACTATCTCCTCTTTTTAGCAGAATCCGCAAGGAAGCCATTGCCGCTTGAGCCAATCGCTCTGGTAAAGTTCTCAACCGACCTATCGTAGGTGCGTTCGGCCTTTACTCGGCCGCCTTTGCCTTTTCCCAGAGGTTATTCCATTCTTTTGCAGAAAGGTCGTGCATTTCGAGCTTTTGCTTGGCTATCTCTTTCTCCATCCAGTTAAAGCGGCTTATGAACCGGCCCGTGGCCTTGCGAAGCGCCGTTTCGGGGTCGATATCTAAGAACCTTCCTAAGTTTGCAAGTATAAGCAGAAGATCACCGTATTCGTGTTCGACATCTTTCTTGCGGCCCTTTTTATTTGCTTCGTGAAGTTCTCTGGCCTCTTCTTCAACTTTTTCAAGGACACCCTCGGCATCCTGCCAGTCAAATCCAACACGCGACGCCTTCTGACCCAAGCGAAAGGCCTTTAAGAGGGCCGGGAGCGTCTTGGGAACGCCGCCGAGCATGGTCTTTTTGCCTTCTCTCTTTTTCAGCTTTTCCCAGTTCTGCAAAACGTTCCACGAGTCCTTTACCTTATCCTTGCCGAAGACGTGAGGGTGCCGGTGAATAAGCTTTCGGCAGATGCCGTCAATGACATCACAGACGTCGAACTTACTTTTTTCATTGGCCATCTGTGCATGAAAAACAACCTGCAGGAGGAGGTCTCCCAGCTCTTCGCGTGTTTCATTAACATCCCCAGAATCTATCGCCTCAAGCGTTTCGTATGTCTCTTCCAGAAGGTATGGAGAGATGCTTTCGGGGGTCTGCTCCTTGTCCCATGGGCATCCCTTGGGGCCGCGAAGCTTTGCCATGATGTTTACCAGCTCTTCGAACTT
>PCWZ01000080.1:1007-2128 GCA_002796305.1 Deltaproteobacteria bacterium CG11_big_fil_rev_8_21_14_0_20_49_13 | reverse complement strand
TGCCGCGCCCCTTCGGGGCTCGCAATGACAGCGTGAGTAGTTTATAGAGGTGCCCGTTCGTTATAACTCAAGTTTTGCCAATAGCAGAAAGGGATTTCTTGAAAACATTAAAAACACCATCTTTACTTAATTGCTAATTCATATTATATATCCAATAGATATCCCACTTTCTTAAATTTGACTCAAATTTATCTTCAACTTTCGACCGGTTATTTAGCAACTTTTTTGTGGCACTGCCGATAAATACAATGTATGCGTATTTTTCCGAGCGGGGGATGGTAACTCTAAGGGGTGACTCTGAGTGACAACCTTGGTTCCAAGAGTATCGTTGCCGCCGGTGGAAATCGGACCACGAGTTCCTTCGGTTGATGTTGGGGTTGTTGGAGCCACAGGCAACAACGGTTTGCCGATTACCTGTGGCGAGTTAAATCAAGCGTTCGAATCCGGTGGCGTTCTGCCTACCGCGAATACCGCAGGTCCGGGGAGAGCCCTTGGCGTTTCTTCATCTAGACGACGCGTTACTGGTCCTCTTTACGCTCTCGCCCGTGCAGGTGCAGATGCACTGTTTGTTCCAAGAAAAGACCTCCCAGATCTGTTTCTTTCCCCGTTTAGAGTTATTTATGACGCGGCACACACAATAGCCGGAGCGCTGGCCGACATGGTCCCCCAGAAGAGTGCATATGGGTTTTCGTTGGCGATGGCGGGAGACGCTTCGCTTGCCGGCGGCGCGAGAGTTTTTATGGCAGGAGACGTTCACGAAACATCACCAGGACTTCTTGTCAGGGATATCCCTACCGCAGAAAACTTAGTCGCCACATGGGGTGAAATGGTCCTGTTCGGCCTGAAGCTTTCGCCGGAAGAAACGGTGACGATCGCCAATATATATGCAAGGCAATTTTTGCCGTTACGGAAAGACTTTCCTGGTACATACAATAGCAAAACGATAGCTAAACATCTGATGAATGACGGGGATGGTTTTTTGGCCAGTTTTGCAAATCACATCTTACAAATGATAACCGGTGGAACAGGCGGCGACAGTGGGATCCGAGATTTGTGGGGACTGTTGCAAAAACTTGTGGGCACCGCCGGTCAGACAAGTGTTTATAATTTAGTGGCTCGTA
>PCWZ01000080.1:655-994 GCA_002796305.1 Deltaproteobacteria bacterium CG11_big_fil_rev_8_21_14_0_20_49_13 | reverse complement strand
AACTGCTATGGAGCATATGAGTATTTCGGGCGAAGACGCAGAGAAAGTAGTAATTGTTAAAACATCCGATGGCGCAAAATGCCATGCTATTGTGCTTCAAGGCCGTGTTCCGCCTGGCCAAACACGTGAATTTATCATCACCTCAGTAAATCTAGATAATTATACGGTAACTCTTCGAGCTCCTGATGGTACAGTAGAAGCAATTCTGCTGTTTCCAGGACGGCTTCCGACGACTGTGATGCTGTTTGACCCCGCGGACATTGATACGATTCTAGATGCACTGGCGGTTACATCTCCGCGCCCAGAGTCAGTGTTATCCGCGCCTAGAGAGACGCTGCT
>PCWZ01000080.1:0-612 GCA_002796305.1 Deltaproteobacteria bacterium CG11_big_fil_rev_8_21_14_0_20_49_13 | reverse complement strand
ACGGCAACACTAAAGCAAGTTGCCGATAAAATATCTGCTGTGACGAGACAAACGCTCGAGATGGACGTTGACATTAGGAGGTTATTGCATGACTGGGCAGGTGACGACGAGTTCATTGCCATTGCAGCGGCAAGGCATACACTTGCAAACGAACTGCAGATCCTTGGCGGCTGTTTGCAATTGGCTTTGAATCATGCCAGCGAGGAAAATTCTAAACGCTTTAAACAAGCAGTCATGGCGGCCAAGGGGACATTTGAGGCATTTGATCTCGATACGGATATTCATGTTGCTGCCATACGAAATCTTGGAAAGGAGCATGGTGTTGTCGTCGATATTTCCGGGATCGATAAGGGCGGCACAATACCGCGCTCTTTGGGCCTGTTGCTGGCGAACGTTATTGCCAATGCGCCAAGGTACATCCTCCGGGATGGAACTAAACCACGCGTAACAGTGGGCTATGACAAGACGCTCAAAAATTATACTGTCCGCCAGACGGCAACTCCAATACCGGAAGATACGCTGAAGACTTTAGGTCGTGCGATTGTACATCCAAGCGACGGCCATAAGGGTGGAGAGGGTTTCTATCTTGCTTACGCCGCCTTAAAAGCAGAC
>PCWZ01000079.1:46295-47775 GCA_002796305.1 Deltaproteobacteria bacterium CG11_big_fil_rev_8_21_14_0_20_49_13 | reverse complement strand
CTCCACAGCCCCTACTACTAGCTTTTCTTTTTTTTGAACCGCAGAAAGAAACAACTTTCTTATTCGATATATTAACAGATGACCCATGTCTTACCGCTTCTTCCTGTCACCCTGTCCCGCAAATGACCCACTCATATCCGCGAAGAGCCCTTTTTACTTACCCAAGAATGTTATGAGCCGCTCAGCATAAATCTCCCGCAAAAGGCCCACTCAAATCCGCGAAGACCCTTTCTTAAGAGATGCGGGCAGGAACGGGTCCGGCATCAGTTTTTTTAGGTTGGCCTTTTTGATCCTGCCGTTCGAGTTGGCGAGGATTATCTCGAGTCTAGGATTGAACTCTGCCAATATCTGTCTGCACGCGCCACACGGCGGTGTTAACGCCTTAATAGCGCCTGTCGCTATGGCTATTCTCCTAAATTTGGTCGCGCCTTCCGACACCGCCTTAAAGATTGCCGTCCGTTCAGCGCATACGCTAAGCCCATATGACGCGTTTTCGACATTGCATCCTGTGTATATCTTACCGTTCAATGCCTCAAGCGCCGCACCTACCTTGAATCTGGAGTACGGCGCATATGCCTTTTTTCTTGCCTTTAGGGCTTCTTCGATAAGCTTATTCATAGACCGTTACTTTAAATGATGCCTCTGACGGACCTTTTCCATCCATTCGGCCCTGCCCTCGGGGGTCGACCACTTCATTAGAACTTGAGGGATCGAGTCAATTCCGTCCTTTTTATCCTCCGTATCGAGGCCGTTCATTATATATACCATTCTATAGATGGCGGTAATGTTCGTCATAACGCCTATTAAAATGATGGCGGCGATCACTAGGATAGGTTCGTAAGCAAGGCTTGTTTCTCGTAAAAAATAATTGGCGATCGGTTGAAATACGGACGCTACCCCCAAATAGACGATACGCTCGGGTCTTTGCATCGGTCCTTTTTTACAGACGATGCCGACTCCCTCGCCGCGTGCGCGGGTATAGCTTACAAGCATTGAGCCGATGAGTCCTGCAACCACGAAATAAAGCATCCATGAATAGCGAAAATATGACACCAATCCTATCATCACAACGCCCTCACCGAATCTGTCCATCACCGAATCGTAATAGGCGCCGCTTCTGCTCACCTTTCCTGTCATGCGGGCCACTTTTCCGTCGAACATGTCAAATGTGGCACCGAATATCATTATCCAGCCGGCGTATCCAAAGAGCCCCTCGGCAAAGAACCATGCGGAGACGCACGAAATGGCAAAGCCAATGAAAGTGATAATGTTAGGCGAAAGCCTTATCGTTATGAGGAGCTTGGCGATGGGGGTTGTCACCCAGTACCACCACTCCTTTAGGAATGGGCCTAAGAACCATGAATTTGACCTATTCTCAAGATCGGGCGGCTTTGGCCATCTGTCGCGAGTAAAGGCGAAGATAACGAGGTAGACCAAAAGGATGGAATTTATGACCACAATGGGCAAAAGAGTGACCCAG
>PCWZ01000079.1:24557-46256 GCA_002796305.1 Deltaproteobacteria bacterium CG11_big_fil_rev_8_21_14_0_20_49_13 | reverse complement strand
CAACGTGTTGCAATTTTCATGGTTCGACAAGCTCACCATGAACGGAGGTTTTTAGAGGTGCCCATTATTGTTCGAGCAAAGTCGAGAACTTCTCGACTCCGCCGCTTGGCGGTTTCGCTCGCACAATAAAAAAAGCCCCGGGTGTTTCCACCCGGGGCTTTTTGACTACGTCTTAATCAACTGATTAGAACGCGTATTCGAACATGCCTAGAACCGTATGTGTGAGGTTCTTGCTGAATCCGGAATACTTTGTCCAATCGAGTTTGTATTCAGCCCTGAATTTCGCGCCGTCTGTGATCTGATAGGCTGGTGATACGCTGATTTCCTGTATATAACCCTTTGCAACTACCAACGCATTAGCAACTGGTGCCATGGTTGAGAGCAATGCATCTGATGTACCACCGCCGTTGTTCGGGCGGAGGATGGAGTACTTAAGTGTGCCATCCCATACATCGCTGAATGCGTAGTTGAGGTCCAAGATACCGCCGAATATCTTCGTCGATGTTGTACCCTTTGCCGCATCGTTCTGACGATAGAGCGCCTCGCCACCGATCACGAATGCGTCTGTTGCCCAGATGTTAAAATCAACATCGACTAAGAACGACATTCTGCCGAGCTTGCTACCTGCATTGACTTCGGGGCTGATTGCCGCACTCAAACCAACTGTGCTTTCCTTGGCCTCTTCACCCCATGTATAACCGAGGCGTGTACCAATAGCCGGCATAACCTTATTGTCGCCGTTCCAGTTAATCCGACCATCCGACATGTTGTTCGCGAACCAAACGTGCCAGTCAACTGAATCGTTGAAGGCATAATAGAACTTCATACCGGTCAGATAACGGGGACGAATGTTGAAGTTGTAGATCGCGCTGTGCGTGATGGTATTGTTATCGTTCCTGTCAACTGCTTCGTAGCCGATCGGGGCGTCGAAACGTCCGAATAACCATTCGATACCGTTGCCGGCAGGAATGTTGGCTGTGACGTAGGCCTGCTTCACATAGACACCGCCCCAAATTGAGCCGATAGCCTGATCGCCGAAACCTAGGTCTGTGCGGAACTTGATGTTCTCGCCAAAGCTCTTTGTGAGATCGAGTTCTACTTCATCGAGTAAGAAACCGAAATCTTTTGCCTTGTCATAATTCTTGGCATTCGACCACTGATCACGGAGTAATCCGGAAGAGCCGCCTGCCAATGCACCTGAGTTCGTGCCGATATAATCAAAACCGAGGCCTGCGTTAATGTGACCGCTGGCTTCGAAACCGCCGGCTACGTACTTTTCTTCTGCGTTTGCGCCAAACGCGAGCGCCAATGCCGCGATAGCGACTACTGCTATTACTAGTTTCTTCATGTTGTTTCTCTCCTTTGAATTGTTTTGCCTTGGAGTCTCGTCAGTCTCTCGAAAGTCCGATCGAGACCCTCTGCCGCTTAGATGTGGCTTTATTGGAGAATGCACCCCCTTTCCAAGCCTGTTTATCCGCGGTTTGAAACTTATGCCGCTTAGGCTCCTACGGAAAATTCCGCTAGCCTAAAAGCAACGATAAAAACTTTAAAACCCAAGTTGTTTAGAAACTCCCCCTAAAGAACTACTTTAGCTTTAGGTCCTTTCCCTATAAATGAATTTGGATATTAAGTCAAGAAATACTTGCCATCCTGTTATAAATCATATAGTATTTTCGCATAGTTATGAAGAAAAAATTTAATATTTTAATAGTCGACGACGATCCCCAGATCCACAAGATAATCGGAAAGATGCTCCCCATGGAGACTTACACGGTTAGGAGTTCTTTTTCCGGACCCGAGGCCCTTCTTAACATAGAAAAGGAGAAGCCAGACCTTGTTATATTAGACATAATGATGCCAAAGGTCTCAGGTATCGAGGTGTGCAATAAAATCAAAGGAAATCAAGCAACTAGCGATATTATGGTTCTGATATTATCCGCCAAAGATGCCCAGGAGGACAGGATCGAGGGGCTGGCCCACGGGGCGGATGACTATATCGCGAAGCCCTTCCACATGCGTCATCTGATAAGAAAGATAGAGCATATGTTACAAAATAAAAACTCGATGACCGTGTCACAGTGACAAATGAAATTACAATGACCAATATCCTAATTGGGATTTGGAAAATTGGACATTCATTCGACATTGGGATTTGGTGGTTGGTGTTTTACTTCACTTCTACTATCAACTCTATCTCTACTGCGGCATTATTAGGAAGAACGTTGACCCCAATAGCGCTCCTTGCGTGTCTGCCGGCGGCGTTACCAAAGACATCTGTGATCAGCTGGCTGGCGCCATCGAGCACCTTGGCGTGTTCCCTGAACTCTGCCCCCGAAGCAACGTAGCCCTTCATCATTACTATTTTCTTTACCTTGTTAAGACTCCCGCCAAGGAACGTTCTGAGAATCGAGATAGCCTGCATGCAGGCGGTGTGTGATGCAAGTTTGCCGTTGTCGGCCGTAAGCTCTAACCCAAGCCTTCCCTTGTATGCCATCTTGCCTTCTTTGAAGGGAAATGCCCCGCTTAAATATACCATCTTTCCGGCCTGGGCCGCGTTCGCGGTCATGCCAAGCTCGCTCGGCGCCTCCGGCAGGTCAAGAAATAGTTCTTCTAAACGTTTATCAAAATCCATAATGTTATAATGACCAATGACCAAGCTTCAACGACGAACGAAATTACAATCCTCAATGACCAATTGGAGTTTGAATCATTGAGTATTTATTCGTCATTGTGATTTGTACATTGAACATTCTTACGTTGCCCCCTTCTTCACAAATAAATAGATCAGCATCGGCGTATCTTTTATTATTCGAAACGCCGATTTTTCCTCTTCTGTTACAAAATAAGGCCTTGCCGTTTCATCGAAGAAGGATTCTTTTGCGCCCGTTATCTTCAATGAGGCCATCTTGCAGAGCTTGTAATAATCTTCTATCCCCTTTGTAACGGATGAGATCGGCTTTATGCGCACGTTTCCCCTCCTGGCATAGAGGCCGAACGGATGAAAATCTACGATGACCCCTTCGCCGGTGATCGCCATAACGCGGGAGAGTTCCTTCACGTTCTTCAAAAGGTCGCCCTGGAACTGATTTGCGTAGTTACCTGCCACAAGATCAAAAAACCCGTCTTCGAACGGTAGCTTTGAGCTTACGCTTCTTATGGAACTTATTCCGGCCCCCGGTTTTCCGTAAGAGCCGGCGCTCCCGCCCATATCCACATGGACCGAAACGCTCGCCCCCTTTTCTTTAAAAAACTTTGCGATGGTCGAGGCGCCCTCTCTCACCTCAAGCGCCGTTTTATCCACAAGGCTTGGGACAAAAGGTTCTATGACCTTATCGGAGACCTGGCATAGTATCTCTTTTAGCTTGGGAAGCGGTATCTGTCCCTCAAGAGAGAGCACGGCCTGCACGGACATTGAGGAAGAGCTTTTGAAACCTGCACCTAACTTTTCTGCCTTGCCAATGAGGCCTTCAACCACATTTCCGACCGCAACAACGCCTTTTCGCAGAGCATCTTCTACCTTTGGGGAAAAAAGTCTTTTCGGCATAACATTTTACTTTCGCATAATAACTTAATTACCTTCTTCTTGCAAAGTGTTTTTAGTTGGGCTACTTTGGCCCAACTAAAAACATCCCGAGCGTAAGCGAGGGATCTCCAGAACATAGCTGTATTAACGGGATCCTTCGCGTACCGCTCAGGATGACAAAATCAGAGGGAGAAAAATATGCAATTCAAATTTTCGAAAGAACCGCTTGAAAAGATCAGGTCCGACCTTGTGCTCGTTCTGTGCCAGCAAAAGAAAAAGGACAAAAAAGACAAAGGAACCGCCGTTCTTCTAAGGGGGGGCGACGGCGCAGAGCTCGACCAATATCTGGGCGGGATCATAGGCAAGGTGATAAAGGACGAAGAGTTCAGGGGCGAGCTCGGAACCTGCAAGATAATATATACCGCCGGAAAGATACCGGCCAGGGCCGTTATTCTGATGGGGATGGGCGAAATGAATGAGTTCACATCCAACGTTCCAAGAAAGCTCGGCGCCAAAGTGGTTTCGGTGGCAAACGAGGTAAGGGCAAAGAGCCTGGCCGTAACTGTCATAATGGATAACATAAAAGGCGTTCCTCCCGCGCTCAGGATACAATCGTTCGTAGAGGGGGTCCTCCTTGGAAGTTATAAGTTCGAAGAATATAAGAATAAAGAAGATATCGAACCCGATACGCTCAAAGAAATTTCCTTAGGCGTCAAGTCAGGCGGAAAGAAGATCGAAGAGGCCGTTAAAAAAGGGGCCGTGCTGGCAAACGGCGTGATCCTTGCGCGCGACCTGATAAATACCCCGGCACACGACCTGACCCCTGAAGACCTCGCCAAAAAGGCTAAAGAGATAGCAACAAAGGGGAAATTAGGGATCTCGGTGCTTGGAAAGAAGGAGATAGAAAAGGAGAGGTTGAACCTCCTTTTGGCGGTAGCCGCGGGAAGCAAGAACGAACCACGGTTCATTCATTTGAGCTATAGACCGGCCAAAAAGGCCAGGGCCAAGATAGCCCTGGTCGGCAAAGGGGTAACGTTCGACGCCGGCGGATATAATTTAAAGCCGTCATCGGGCATGGACCACATGAAGAATGATATGGGCGGCGGCGCCGTAGTCTTGGGGCTCATGAAGGTGATAAGCGAGCTCAAACTTCCCATAGGCGTCGACGCATACATTCCCGCCACCGATAACATGGTAAGCGGTTCGGCAGAGGTGCCCGGCAACATAATAATGTCAAGAAGCGGCAAGACCGTGGAGATACTCAACACCGACGCCGAAGGAAGGCTCATACTTGCCGACGCCATCACCTACGCTACAGAAAAGAAGCCGGACATCATAATAGATATGGCGACCCTCACGGGGCATGTTCGTTATGCAATAGGAGAGATCTATACCGCGGTGCTTGGGAACGACCAGAAGCTCATAGATAAATATATCGCCTGTGCAAAAGAGGAGAGCGAACCCGCGTGGCAGCTCCCGCTCGAAAAAGAATACAAGAAGGGGCTTAAAGAAAGCCTTGCGGATATCAACAACACCGGAAAATCAAAAGCCGGGGCAATAATAGGCGCCCTATTCCTTGACGAGTTCGTGGGCGACACAAAGTGGATCCATCTGGACATCGCAGAGTCGGCGTGGACAGACGAAGATAAGGATTACACTCCAAAGGGTGGCACCGGTTCACCTTTGAGGTCGGTCTTACGCTTCTTGTCGTCGTTCTAAGATCTCTTCGGTCGCATTCGCTCCTTCAAGATGACATGATCTTGGTATAAAAATTGGGTGGGGTATTGTCTTTATCCCTGAAATGGAAATAGAGAAGTATCGCGTTTATGTGGAATACAAAGACAAACAAAGCCGCAGACAAGTAGATCGCAAATCCGGCCCCAAGTATCGCCAAAAGATTCGCTATAAATATCGTGTAAGAGACGGCGACCAGCATCTTTCTGAAGTGGAGCATAATGCCGGCATCGGGAGACCTTATCTCCGGGAATTTTTTATACCAGCTAAGGCCCGCGCAGACCCTTATTAATATGTAGAACAGAAGATAGACTGCGAAGAATAGTTTGAGCGCAAAAGACTGCCTGAATATCCATCCGGAAAATATAAGATACAGGAAACCGAGCGCCCCCAGAAATTCAAGCGTCTTCGGGAACATGCCGTTCCTATTGAATAAGAATTTTAACATCTTCAAGCCTCCGTAGATCTATTTGGGTCTTCTTTATCTGGTCCTTTATAAGAGAATACTCAAGGTCCTTCTTGGTATAGCCCGGGAATATGTCGTTAAGCTTTGTAAGCCTTTCGTTTCTTAACAGCAGTTCGTCATCGACCGCCTTCTTGATATCATTCCTGCCGGAGACGTTAAATTTTGCGCGGAAGGAGCGTTTTATCGCATCTTTTTCCGGAGCGTTCAAGATGGAAGGTTTCCCCAGTATGAAAAATTCCATATTGGCAATAAGTTCAGGGGTTCTTGAGGATCGGGGTGAAGAAGCCTCCGAGGCAAAAATTGGTTCGCCGTCATTATTGTGGTCGTTTGGAAGGCCGAACCAGTCAAGCATGGTCGGAAAGATGTCGACGCCTCTGATCGGACCGAACTCCCCCTTTGGAACTGCGGGCCCTTTTATTAAAACGGGGATCTGCATGTCCTTGTCTAAAATAGAACCGTGGGTCGCATGTTTTTCCCTGTAAAATCCGCCCGTGTCATCGGCGACCAGGAAAACATCTCCGGCCCTGCCGTCATCGAATATCTGGCCCAGTTGTACGACCGCGTCCGGATAGTGTTCTCCCCATGTGTTATCGAACCACTCCTTGTCTCCATATAATCTCCCGCCGCACATCTTTGCTATCCCCTTCTTTGAGCAATAATCCAGAGGATCGCAGGAATTCGGGGCATAGCCGTAAAATGTCTTTTTACCTTCGTCTATCTTGGTGATCGTTGCGTGGCACTCCTTTGAATAGACCTCAACGTTATCAAGCCCGTTCCTTACGACAAAAAGGAGAAGGTCGTTCTGTTCTCTTAGAAACTTTATAATATCCACATGCCCGCCGCCGGAAAGTGGGTAATTTTGAAGCCTTTCAAGTGTCGGCCGGCCGTCGAGACCGAAGAGCTTATCGCGGCCGTCAACTGCCCCCTTGAAATATATATGCGCCGCCGATATCCCGCGTTCGCTTATGAAAAAGTCGGACTCTTTCTTTGCAAGGTTTCCTGCGCGCGCTTTAAGCCCCAGCTTCTTCAGCTTCGGCAAGATGTTGACATCATGCGATATATTGTGCATTCCGTGGTCGGCCAAAACAATGATATAGGTATGATCCAGTTGCCCCCTCTTATCGAGCGTCTCTAGGAACTCCTTTAAAAATATATCGAACTGGATCAGGGCGTACTTAGCATCGTCACAGGTGGCGTCCCCGTGATGCTGAAATACGTCGGTAGAATAAAGCCCGACGAGTGAAAATTTGGGTATATCCTTTTTCTTCTTTTTAAAGAGCCTTAGAAGTATATCGTACGCCCGCCTGTCAAGAAGGTCTTCTCTCTTGTTTATGAAAGTGTCGCTCAAGGCAACAAGAAGCGCCTTTGGATATCTCTTTCTGGTCCCGCGTGTAACTTCCGAATAAACGGTCACGGTCGGATATCCCTTTAGCCTGTCAAGTATCGCTACAGGATAGTCTTTAACCCGAGCGTTCGGGTCCAAAAAAGAGTGATAATTCCACATGTGACTGCCGACCCTTTTATAATCGAGCCCCAGATAGTCGATCTCTTCCTGGTCGGCCCTGTCATACCATTGAAGATATGGAATGCCCGACCTTCCGGCAAAAAGCCCCGTAATGAAGCTTTGATAGGCGGAGGCTGAATTAGAGGGGAACGTGGTTATCCCTAATTTTGCGTGCGCACCGTTATCCCAAAACTCATTCTTTAGTGTGGAAAGCGTTCCGTTCTGGATGTTTTCGTAGAGAAAGTCCTTTGGAACGCCGTCTAAAATGAACAGGATGACGTGGATATCGTTGATGGGTGACTTGTAAGCCGGTTCTTTGTATTTTGCCGAGACAGGAAGCGAAAAGGTCAATGTGAAAATGAAGAGGCAGAATAACAAACGGGGTCCCCACTTTCGTGGGGACGACAGAATATTCTGTCCTATGGATCTATTTCTGCCACTCATATTCTCTTAACGCCTGAACAGGCGATTCCGCTTTGAACATCACGCCGCCTATCTTACCAATATCTTTCTTGAGGCGTGCGATCTTTACCTTCAATTCGTTAAGCTCCGCAAATCTTTCCCCTGCAAAAAGGGTCCTCACTTTGGGCACAAAGGGATTCACCGCAACGGTTATCTTGCCACTTGCCCCTTGACCCTTGACCCTTTTAACAAATTCAACGATCGCCCTAACATCTGCATCGCTTTCTCTGGGTAGCCCCATCATAAAATAGAGCTTTATCTGCCGTATTCCGTGTTCGCCCAAGAGACTCGCAGCCTCAAAGAACTTTTCATCCGGAATATTCTTTCCTATCGCCCTTCTTAGGGCTTCTGAGCCGGCCTCCGGAGCCAGTGTTATGGTCCTGTGACCGCTTATCTTCAAAAGTTCGGCAATTTGTCTATTTATCCTGTCAGCCCTGACGGATGAAGGTGAAAATGTCGCACCTTTCGAATGAATATATTCGGCTATATCTATAAAATCCTTATGTCCCAGAACATCGCCACCAATGAGCCCTATCTTTTTGCGATAAGGAAGACCTACATCTATCGCCTTTACAACCTCCTCTTTAGAGAATTGTTTGAACGGGGAATAGATGACAGGGGCGGCACAGAATCTGCAACGGTGTGGGCATCCGCGCTGGACCTCTACCAGGTGCATCGAACCGAACTCTGTATCACGTGTCCATATGGCTGAACGCGCAGGCAGGGAACCCGACCCTTCAAAATTACCCGTTATCACCTCATCAAATTGCCTTTCGAACAGCTTAGGATTTAGCGTCACCGCGGCGCCGCCGACAATAAGCTTGGGTCCGAAACCCTTTTTTATCTTAGAAAGTTCCAGGATGGTCTGAATGTTCGGTATATCGTTCTCGTAGGCTACAGAAAAAGCTATAATGTCAAATTCATTTATGGGCCTTTGAGATTCATAAGAGAGAATGGGGGTGTTCGTCCTTTTATGCTCTTTAAGGTCGGCCTTTTCCGGAAGGAACGCCCTTTCGCATACAACGTCGTCCCTTTCATTCAGAATGCGGTAGACATTATGAACGCCAAGGTTAGACATCCCCACATGATAAGTGTTGGGATAAATAAGGAGATAAGTTGCCTTCCCGCCCCGATCCTTTATTATGCTCCCCTCTTCGGCTTTAAGGGTCTGTTTTAATTTTGCTTTTATATTCCAGGACATGGCCAAAAGAGCTTAAACTAAAAATATTATAAAGTCACAACAAAATTTGTCCGTTTTTCCTTGCTGGCCTTCAACTTTACTGGCCTTGCTGGCCATTTTTCACTTGCCTAATTTTTAGGCAGGTGATTGAATGTCAACCATCATCCCCGCCTTCGCGGGGAGGACAAAACCATCTATATGAAACTGGTCGGAAGCTCAAAGAATATCAGGAACGCCCTTGAAAAGGCCCTTTCTCTTTCCAAAAATAATGAGCCTTGCCTTATCATAGGCGAAAGCGGGACCGGCAAGACGCATCTGGCAAGGTTCATTCATATAAGCAGCCCCCGCGAGGCCGAGAATTTCACGATATTTAGCGCCTCCGATTCTAAAGACATTGTAAGAGATCTCTGTGGCGTAATGAAGGTCTCGCTCCTTGGAAATGAGAACCTTACCCCCGGCATAATAGATGCGGTCGGCAGCGGAACTCTCCTCATTAAAGACCTGCAAAATATTCCCTTAATGCTCCAGCCGCAACTTCTTGCAACGATAACCCTTGGCGGATATAAACCTATAGATGCCGGCGAATCAATGAAGGCCCTCTGTCGGTTTATATTCTCTGCGCCGCAGGAGCTGGACAGGTTCGTTCAGGAAAAGAGGATACTCCCCGAACTCGCTCAATTGCTTAAGAGAAACACGATGGTCCTTTCAAAATTAAGGGATAGAAACGATGACGTTGGGGAACTTGCAAACCATTTCTTAAAAAAGTGGTGCGATAACCTTGGATACCCACAAAAAAAATTTTCAAAACAGGCGTTAAAACTGCTTAAGAAAAGCTCGTGGAGCGGTAACGTTCGGGAGCTTCAGCTGATAATCCTGAATTCCGTTCTACACTTCAGCACGCCTCAGATAGAGGCGGAGCACCTTCAGCTCAAGATGGCCGGGAACTGGCATCCGCACACCGAAGAACAACTGGAAGACATCGCGCTTGAAGAACTTGTTGAAAAGAAGATAGCACAGTTCATGCACCGTCTTGGGAAGTTCGACGTAGAAAATCTTCATGCGGCGATACTCGAGCGTGTTGAAAGACCGCTAATAAAACTTGTCATGGAGCGCTCCAACAACAATCAACTCAAGGCGGCAAGGACGCTTGGAATAAACAGGAACACGCTAAGGGCAAAATTGCAAAAACTGGAGCTAAAATGAATAGAATATCTGGGCTTTATGGGATAGTGGACACTACTTTCTCTCCGCAATATTCACATGCCGAACTGGCTCATCTCATGCTACTTGGAGGCTGTCAGCTTATCCAATTAAGAATGAAACCAAGCGACACGAACGGCTCATGGTCCGAAAGCGTATTCAAAACCGCACAAAAGATAATGGCGCTTAAAAAAGAGTTCGATTTCACCTTCATTATAAATGATTACATAGAAGTTGCGGGTAAACTCAATGCTGACGGGGTTCACGTTGGCCCCAACGACACGCCCGTGAAAGATGTACGAAGATCTTTGGGCGACAAGTTCATTATCGGATACTCGTCTTCCAAGGGGCTGGACCTTGGGCTCGTGGCGGAGAAGTTTGGCGCAGATTATGTCGCCTTCGGTGCGATATTCCCCACCAAGGCAAAGGGGCCCGATCATCCGGTGCAGGGACTGGAAAGATTGAGGACGTTCTGTTCCGAGATAAAGAAGCCGGTCGTTGCCATCGGCGGGATAAACCGAAGCAATATAGATGATGTGATAAAGTGTGGCGTTTCATCGGTCGCGATGATAAGGGGTATAACAGAGGCAAAGGATATTGTGAGCGAGACGAAGTGGTATGTAAACAAATTTTATTCTTCAAGCCCGTAGAGAAAATAAAATTTGCGTTACTTCTCGACTTCGCTCGAAGAATAACGCAATGCAAGCAGTTCTAACCATAGCCGGCAGTGACCCGTCTGGGGGGGCCGGTATTCAAGCTGACCTTAGGACCATCGAACTCTTCGGAGCCAAAGGCCTTTCAGCTATCACCGCCATCACCGCGCAGACAGATAAGATGGCCTACGGCATCAACCCGGTATCGGCCGACATTTTGACCCAGCAACTATCTGCCGCGGCAAGAGATTCAGATGTTTCGGCCATTAAGATAGGAATGATAGGAAGTGCCGCCAACGTGAGGGCGATAATGCTTTTCCTACACTCCGTAAAAGTTCCCCATATCGTCATAGATCCCGTTCTTGCGTCCACAAGCGGCATGCCGCTCCTCGAAGCGCACGCCTTCAAGGCATTCAAAGAAGAGCTGCTACCTAACGCAACGGTCATAACTCCCAACATCGATGAAGCGGGCGTTCTAACCGGTATGCGGCTTTGGAACGTTGGCATAATGAAGGAGGCGGCACAGCAGATATATGCTGAATGCTGGCAACTCCGCCGCGATAAGACAAAAACCCTTGCGGTCCTTGTTAAGGGCGGCCATTCAACGGGCGACCCGACGGATGTCCTTTTTGACGGTAAGAAATTCACCGAGTTCAAAGGCAAAAGGATGGAAGGCCCGGCCAAACACGGCACCGGCTGCCGCTTATCATCTGCAATCGCCAGCGGCCTTGCGAACGGGAAGACCTTGGAAAAAGCCATATCAGAGGCAAAAAAATTCATAGAAAATTTCATTAGCGAAAAAGGAGAAAACCAATGAAGAAAAAGTATTTGGACATGTCCGCATTGGCGTTCGTCGCCATTTGGGTCTTGTTCGGTTGCGGCCATTTTCATTATCGGGAGTAGATGAGCTCTTTGTAGGCCTTTATCAGGCGCTTTGTAACGGCTCCCTGAGCGGTCAGATTCTTAACAAGCCCTGTCACTTCTCTCACGGGGAGAACTTCAGATGTCGTGCCGGTCAGGGATGTCTCATCCACATTCTTCAGGTCGCTTACCTTGATGCTCGCCTTGCATGGGTAGCATTGAACCACACGGAAAGGCATAAGTCAACCACTTGGGTGGCCGTATCTTGGGCCCTTCCTTTATTTAAAGAGCTTGATTTGGAGCTAATTTTGGGGCTAATAGATTTGAACGGAGGTAATTATGGAATGCTTATTTGAAGGAAAAGGGACGCTTTTTTCAGATCCGGACCCCGATAAGGCCAGAGATTTTCTTAGACACAAGTCGCGAATATTGAAGGACAAAACGACCGATATAAGATCGGCGATAAAGGAACATGTAACGCCGGGAAGCTACCTTGCAATAGGCGGATTCGGAGGCGTACGCGTCCCTGTTGCCGCCATGCACGAAATTGTCCGTCAGGGCATAAAGGGGCTCAAGCTCTCGGGACACACCGCAACTCACGACTTTCAGATACTCTCGGCGGGCGAATGCTTTGACAAGTGCGATGTAGCGTATGTGGTCGGGTTAGAGGCCCGCGGAGTTTCAAAGAACGCGAGAAAATATTTAGAGAGCGGCAAGGTCGAATGCACGGAGTGGACGAACGCCGGCATGGCGTGGAGGTTCAAGGCGGCCGCCCTTGGCATCCCGTTCCTTATCGGTCGCCAGAGCCTCGGAAGCGACGGCATCAAGTGGAGCGCGAGCAAGGTCATAACCTGCCCTTACACCGGCAAAAAATTCGCAACGTTCCCCGCATTATACCCCGATATCACCATCATTCACGTTCATGAGGCAGATATCTACGGCAACGCGCTCATTCGCGGCATAACGATAGTCGACGACGACCTGGCGCGCGCCTCAAAGCGCCTTATCATCACCTGCGAAAGGATCGTGCCTATCGAAAAATTCCGCGACAACCCGAACCTTGCCTCCATCCCCTACTTCTGCGTCGACGCGGTTTGCGAGGTTCCATACGGGAGCTATCCCGGCAATATGGCCTACGAATATTTCTCAGATGAAGAACACATAAAAGAGTGGCTCGATATCGAAGAGGATCCGGAGGATTTCAAAAAGTTTCTGCAGAAGAATATTTACGGGGTCAAGGACTTCAATGAATATCTAAACCTTCACGGCGGCCTTAAAAAGATGCAGGAACTTAGGGATAAGGAGTGCTTAATAGGATAGCATTGTCGCCATCGCGAAAGCGGGGACCTCGGGCATATGCACTAAATTCCCGCTTACGCTGGAATGACAATCGAGGAATGAAAAATGGTACAATATAATTCGATGGAACTCATGATATGCACCGCGGCGCGCGAGATAGAGGACGGTTCCTCCGCAGTAGTAGGCACGGGGGCACCGTGCGCGGTCGGCATGCTAGCCCAAAAGACCATAGCACCAAAGATGCTCATGCTCTTTGAGGCGGGCGGCATAGCCCCGCTTCTCCCGGTCATGCCGGTATCGGTCGGCGACTCCAGAACGTTCTATAAAGGCATTGAGGCCTCTTCGATGACCGAGACCATGAGCCTTACGGCAAGGGGGATGGTCGACTACGCGTTCCTTGGCGGCGCTCAAATTGACATGTACGGAAATTTAAATTCCTCGATGATAGGCACCGATTACCGCAAACCAAAGGTAAGGCTTCCCGGTAGCGGCGGCGCGGCCGACCTTGCCACCAACTGTTGGAAGGTGATGATAGTAACGCCCCACGAAAAACGCCGTTTCGTCCCCAAGGTCGATTTTATAACTTCCCCGGGCTATTTGACCGGCGGAAATTCACGTTATGAGGCAGGCCTTCCCGAAAGGACCGGCCCGTTCAAGATAATAACCGACCTCGCCATCATGGACTTTGAAGAGAAGACCAAAAGAATGCGCGTGATATCGCTCCACCCGGGCGTCACCGTCGAAAAGGTGAAAGAGAACACCGGATTTGAACTCCTTGTAAAAGAGGACCTCGTAACAACGCCGGAACCGCCCGAAGATTGGCTCAAGATCTTAAGAGAAGAGGTCGACCCTCACAAATATATAATAGGAAGATAATATGAACCTTCTTGAACACGAGGTCTACGACCTCCTCTCCAAACACGGAATTGCACACCCAAAATATAGATTCGTTAGCAAGAACGACGAACCAAGGCTTGACGAAGGAAAGCTGTTCGTGGCGAAGATATCGGGGCGCGACATCCTTCATAAAAGCGACGGCGGCGGCTTGATCTTTGGCGTGACCTCAAAGAACTCATTTTCCTCGCACAGAGAGCTGGTAAGCAAGTTCGATGAGGCCGAAGGCGTCCTTTATGTCGAGACCGTCGAATATGGACACACCCCCGAACTTATCATCGGCGCCTATGTCGATGAATTCTTCGGGCCGCTTGTGACGGTAGGCTTTGGCGGCACAGGCACAGATTATCTAAATGATGTGATGAGGCCGGGGAAGGCCAAGGCGGTATTTCCTGCCTCCGCCTCAAAAGAGACAGTCAAGAAGGTTCTCTTAGAACTTCCTGTGGTAAAGATGGTCACCGGTAATATTCGCGGATATAAAAAGCTGATAGAATCGGACAAATTGATCGAGACGGTCGTCAAGCTCCAGGGCCTTATCACCGAGGAATATAACGGGAATGTCATTGAAGAGGTCGAGGTGAATCCTGCGGTCTGTTACGGTGGAAAACTACTCGCGCTAGACGGCGTGCTCCGCTTCAAAGAAAAGAGACCCAAAAGGGCCCCCAAACCCATTCAAAAGATAGGGAGTCTTTTAAACCCCTCTTCCGCATGCATAGTCGGGGCTTCGGGTAAGAACCCTTACAATCCGGCGAACGTTATCTTGAAAAATCTCCTGTCCGCCGGACTTGAGGCAAAAGAGATCTGTCTCATCCATCCAAAAGAAGAGAGCATTGAAGGGATAAAATGTACGCCTGACCTTAAGACAATGCTTTCGCAAAGGGGCGGACGTCCTGTCGACCTTATGGTCGTGGGCATCCCTGCCAAATCGGCGGCCGCACTTATCACTGAGTCGTTCGAACTTAATGCCGCGAACACCATTCAGGTGATATCGGCTGGCTTTGGCGAGACAAAAGGCGGCAAAGAACTTCAAAAGGACCTTGAAGACAAACTTCATGCACTCGAGTCAACGCCCGACAAACGTCCGGTGATGAACGGCCCCAATACACTTGGCAACATTTACCTGAATAAAAAGACCCTCTTCACCGTCCCAAGAAAGTCTTCCGGCACAGGAAAGGGCCACACGCAGGCGGCACTGATATGCCAGAGCGGCGCCTTCATGATAACGGCCATCTCTAACCTTGCGAATATTATAGCTCCGACCGCCTCGATCTCTGTCGGAAACCAGATGGACATAACGGTCGGTGACTGTCTTGAATATCTGCTTGACGACCCAAAGATCAAGACCTACGGCCTTTATATCGAAGGTCTCAAAGAAGGCGACGGCCGCAAGCTTATGGAGCTCTCGAAAAAAGCGAAAGAAACGGGCAAGTTCGTCGTAATATACAAGGCCGGCCGCACAAAAGATGGCGTCGATGCCGCAAAGGGCCACACGGCCTCCATGGCCGGCGACTATTCTCTCTTTGAAGGGCTCCTCGCAATGAATGGGGCGCTGATAGCCGACACGTTTCAGGAGTTCCAGAACCTTTTGATGCTGACGGCGCTTGTCAAGCCTATCAAAAAGATAAAAGAGTTCGGTGTCGCCGCGCTTTCTAACGCCGGTTATGAAAAGTGCGCGATAGCGGACCACTTAATGATAACGGGAGCCAAGAAATTCACTCTCGCAAATTATTCGGATGATACTAAAGATAAGATAAAGGCTATTTACGAAGCTCATAAAGTTTCCGGCATCATGGATGTTCACGATATCCTGGATCTGACGCCAATGATGGACGATGCAGGCTTTGAAGAGATGATAAGGGCAACTCTTTCCGATCCAAAAACAGGGTTCGGAATATATTCGATAGTCCCCGAAACGCTCATGCTTAAAGTTTGTGAAGAGGGCTCGAACAAAGAAGAGACGGACGAAGGGATACTTGCGCGGCTCATTAAAATTCACGCTGAATCCGAAAAACCTTTCTGCGTATCGATGGAATCGGGCTGGAAGTATGACAATTTCGCCCAAAAATGTCTGGATGCCGGCATCCCCTGTTTCCGCAGGGTCGACGCCGCCGCAAGATGCGTGGCTAAACTTTGTTCTGTAGCCATTTCTTGAGGGGTATTAAACCTTTGGTGGCGGTCTCCCAGACAATATCGACGTTAACCCCCATATAATCGTGAATGAGTCTGTGGCGCATGCCTGCTATCTTGTCCCACGCTATCGGAGAATCCTTTGTCATTATGTCATACACGTTCTAGACATAGGTCCGGAAAGGGTGTTTTTAGGGGTTCATGCCGGCTGTAAGGGCCTTAAGGTTCGCCTCGATCACCTTTTCGCCCTTGCCGGCGAATTTCTTTTTGATGGAGCCTTCTATCGTATTCTGGAGGATACCCATCTTCTTTAAGAGCGCCCCAAGAACCGCTATATTTGAGACCCTTGGATTGGAAAGTTCCGAGGTGATCTTTGCGGTATCGACGACGATTGAACTTTCACGTTTTTTTATCCTGGCGATTATCTCGCCTTCATCAGGATATGCGATATTTTTCACAGGCTGGTTGCTAGTAATAATGGTCCCGTTGGGAGAGAGATATTCGACATATCGAAGGGCCTCCATCGGCTCCGTTGAAAGGATATAGTCGGCCTCCCCTTTCGGAATGATATCGGCCCAGATGGGTTTGTCTGATATGCGCACATGACAGGATACCGCACCGCCTCTTTGAGCCATGCCGTGAACCTCGTTCTGTTTGGCATTTAGCCCTTCGCGCGACGCCGCCTCCACCACCATCGCGGCCACGGAGACTATACCCTGACCGCCAACACCTGCAAAGATTATGTCGTATTTCATGATCGTCCTCTTACTTTATCTGCAAACATTCGCGTTTTGCTATTATCACGCTCGGACCTTTGTGGTCGAGCTCCTCTTTTATGACCTTGGTGTTCGCCTCGTGGTTCTTGGGCAAAGCCTCGATCACACGAAGATGCTCGCGCGAAAGCCCCATTCCAAGTATGAGATCCTCCAGCTCTTTACCTATGCAAAGGGTCTCCTGTCCGCCGGTCATTGCGGTCGTGGAATTATCAAGAATGATGGTCGTGAACGGCGTCTTCTGCTTAACGCCTTCGAGTAGCGGCGTAATGCCCGAATGGTTGAAGGTCGAATCTCCTATCACACCAACGGAATATTTGAGCCCGTTCTCGCCCGCCGCCTTTGCCATCGAGATAGAAGCCCCCATGCAAAGGCATGAGTTAATAGCTTCGTACGGAGGATAGAACCCGAGAGTATAGCAACCGATGTCCGAAAATACCGACCTATTTTTCTCCCCTTCAAGCGCCGCATTAAGGGCCTTGAACGTATCGCAGTGTGGGCAACCTTTGCAAAGCTGTGGCGGCCTGTCGCGAAGAAGATCGCTCACGTTCTCGCCCTTGGGTTTAATGTCCGCAAGGCCAAGCGCAACTCTCACAATGTCCGCGTTGAGCTCGCCCGCCTGAGGAAGGGTGCCGGTCAGCTTCCCCTTAACCTCGATCTTTTTCCCGCTTGCTACGATGTTCTTCCAAATTGAACGTTCGACCAATGGACAACCCTCTTCGATCACAACGAGGGTTGAGACATTCTTTAAAAGCTCGTTTATCTTCTTCTCAGGCAACGGATATGTCGCTATCCTTAAGTATGAAGGCTTGAAACCGCCGCCGGCATTTTCCATGCACTCCATGAAGTAGTTGTATCCAAGTCCGCTTGCGATGACGCACACGCTCGCGCCGTTCTCAATGTGAAGGATGTTGGAACTGTGATTGTTCGACCACTCAACGAATTTGGGCTGTTTATCAAGGAGCCTTTGATACTGCGCGCGCGCGTTGCTAGGAAGAACGGTCCAGCGCTTGTAGTCGCTGGGAAGCGTCATCTTGTTCTTCTCGCGTGCCGGCGCGAACTTTACAAGGGACCTTGTGTGCGAAAGCCGCGTGACCGAGCGGACCATAACGGGGAGCTCTGCCTTTTCAGAAAACTCGAAAGCCTCGCGCGTGAGGTCGTAAGCATCCTGGGCGCTGACGGGTTCGAAACACGGTATCTGCGCGAACATTGCATAAAATCTCGAATCCTGCTCGTTTTGGGACGAGTGCATGCCGGGGTCGTCCGCCGGAGCTATAACAAGCCCTCCGCCGGCGCCCGTTATCATTGCGCTCATAAAAGGGTCCGCCGCAACGTTAAGTCCCACGTGTTTGAACGTGACCAGCGAACGTAGTCCAATGAGCGAAGCGCCTACACCTGCCTCAAGCGCCACCTTTTCATTTATGTTCCAGCGCGCTATTATCCCGCAATCGGGAAATGCGGCAACATATCTTTGAATAGCCTCCTGGATCTCTGTTGCCGGCGTCCCGGGATATGCGTACGCCGCAGAGATGCCGGAATGTATCGCCGCCATCGCTATCCCCTCGTCGCCCAGGAGCATCATCTGTTTCGGTTCCATTTTTTTGCCTCCAGAACCGCTCATGGTGAGCCTGTCGAACCATGAGCGGAACAAACTACCCCTTCATCCTTATTCCCTTATCCTCGTTAATGAATATCCAGCTGACAAGTTTTGATATAGCTATCGAATAGGTCCCGTTCTCATCTTTCCAGTAGTGCGGACCCTTTGTGTAGAAGCTAGATGAGTCTGTCTTGGGAATGGCGCCGGTCTCCGACATTATCGTCTTGAACCTCTCCTGCCATTTTACGATATTGGCGTTCCTCATATCCAGCCAGCCGTCGTGGGCGCATTTATCGACAAAGTCCCGGGATATCTCGAAACCTGCGTTCGGTTTTCCCGGGACGTCGGCGGGGATGGCAACATAGCTCCCGCGAAGAAGTTTATCACCACCACTCAAAAGTATCGGAATGCCAATAGAGATTATGCGTGCGCGAAGGTCGCTGTCAGACATCAGCTTGTCTTCCATAGCCTTGGTTATGGCTTCCGGCTTTGCTGCCAGGACCTTTTCAAAAGATCCAAAGCAGAGCTTTAACAGATGTGCTTCGTAGAGGAGTTTTGAAAGTCTCGGGGGCCCTAATTGTTCGAAGGCTACGCTGTCGATGCCGGTATCTGCTATCACCTTACGAAGTTCGGCCAGCGCCCCCTGTCTCATATAACCTGCGCGATATGTCGGCCCCATTGTGGAATTATCGAGCGCGGCAACTATGTCGTGACCGGTGTTCATACCGGTTATCTCCCAGATAGCGCACCGGGCTATCTCTTCGGGCGTAATGAACTCCATCTGTCCCTGATCGGTAAGCGCCTCGAATTCTCCAAGGGAGAAGAACCCGTTCTCGCCGGTATCTATAAATGGCGCAACGAGCGGTTTAGGTTTGCCGTTCTCCTCCAGATGCTTGGGCGCGCTCTCCATCTTTTTGACGAACACACCCTTTAAAATAACCGCATCGTTATCTGTAACGTCCTCTAAAAGGACCTCTTTCCCCTTCTTTCTTATCGCGCCGAGCGCCACCTTCTTCCAAGCGATGGCAGCGGCGGGTTTTATCTCTTTAATGATGGGGCCGCCTGGGGTGCGCGCCATAAGGAACATGAGAAGTGAATGGCCTCCCGCAACTGCGGATTTGGAAAGAAGCATTTGCGACGGCTTGTCTTCACTGTGAGTATAAGGGATATTAAGGCCCATTCCGCCGGTACCGCAGGTACCTATCTTCAAATAGAACTTGGTCTTATGCTCGACCATCGACTGCAGGAATATCTGAACGTGCCGGATGAGCTGCGGCAGATATTGCGTGCAGAGGAGCTTTTCAACTACACCCTGTATCTCGTCGGTCGTCTTGTTCTCTTTTTTATCGAACGCGTTCCTCACCTCTTTGGCAACGCCGTAGATGTTCTGATATGCAATGCCCGTTGCGGTATTTATGGAATCTACAACGATGTCCGGTTTGAACTTGTTTAGAATCTGATAGATGGAAGAGCTGGCAAGGATATCTTTATTGAGCGGGTCCAATATATCGCTCGCAAGCAGCTGTCTCTTTTCCGGGTTGCCAAGAATTTCCGTGAGCGGCGTGTCTTTAAAGTCGTTCCTTACGAAGACGTTGCCCCACGCCCTGTGAATTTTTACCTTTGGATAGCCCTTCTCCATCTCGGCCGCAAATTCAGCGGTCTCTCTCTCAAAGAGAGAGCATATAGTTATCTCGCCCACCCCTTCGTCCGCCGCGAGCTTGCATATCGGCTGACCTACAAGCCCCGCCCCGCCAAGCACCAAAAGCTTTTTGCCATGAAATTCCATGAAGGTCTCCTTCTGTTATATACTTATCTTTAGAGCACTTTCCGAGTTCCTTGTTAAGATATTTTTATTTTTTAACTTTGCCTCCCGCGCCTTATATAATATAGCCCTTTACATGATACAAAGAACCATTGTTCCCTACAAGATCAAGAGCATTGAGCCGATCACCTTACTTTCAAGAGAAGAGAGAGAAAGGGCGATAACAAAATCTGGGCATAATCTATTCAGACTCCGATCCGAACAGGTATATATCGACCTTTTGACCGACTCCGGCACCGGGGCCATGAGCGCAAAGCAGTGGTCGGCCGTTATGGTGGGTGACGAGTCGTACGCCGGGTCATCATCATTTTACAGGCTTGAAGGCGTTATTCACGACCTTATGGGTCTTCAGTATCTTATACCTGTGCATCAGGGCCGCGCCGCGGAACATGTGCTGGACCATCTGCTCGTCTCCAAGGGGATGATCATCCCGGGGAACACACATTTTGACACAACAAAGGCGCATATTGAGTTTCGGGGCGGACGCGCCATCGACTGCACCATAGAAGAAGGGAGAACCCCTTCAACCGACCACCCCTTCAAGGGAAATGTCGATCTCACGCTTTTAAAACGTGCGGTCGAGACCAGCGGAAGCGAAAATGTGTCTTATGTGCTTTTGACCATCACCTGCAACTCCGGCGGCGGACAGCCCGTTTCGATGGCCAACATTAAGGAGGTGAGCAAATATTGTCGAAAAGAGAACTTACGCCTCTTCTTCGACGCCGCACGCTTTGCCGAGAACGCATATTTTATTCAGCAACGTGAGGAAGGCTTCAAAAATACCTCGATCAAAAAGATAGTGAAGGAGATGTTCTCCTATGTTGACGGTTGCACAATGAGCGCAAAGAAGGATGGCATCGTCCCCATCGGAGGATTCCTGGCTGTTCGCGACGAGCAGATCTATGAGGACCTTAAACCCAACGAGATACTCTTTGAGGGCTTTTACACCTACGGCGGAATGAGCGGCATGGATATGGAGAATATGGCTCAGGGCTTAACCGAGGTCGTGGACGAGAACTACCTTGCTTACCGCATCGGACAGGTGAAAGAGCTTGGCGAAATGCTTGACTCTTGCGGCATACCGGTCGTGAAACCGATAGGCGGACACGCTGTGTTCATAGACGGAAGACGCTTCTATCCGAACGTCCCCGAGGACCAGTTCCCCGCGCAGATGGTATGCGTTGAACTCTATAAATATGGCGGCATAAGAACGGTCGAGGTCGGCTCTTCGCTTGCCGGCCGCGATCCCGATACCGGCAAGAACCTAAGACCCGCCATGGACCTTTGCAGACTTGCGATTCCAAGGCGCGTTTATTCCAAAGAACATTTAGACTACGTGGCCGATATCATTAAAGAAGCGCACAAAGAGACCTGCACAAGAACCAAGGGCCTTGCATTTGAAAAAGAGTCCAAAGGGATCCGCCACTTCGACTCCACCTTCAAATATCTGTAATTTCACTGCTGTCCGGTTATTCTGAGGGTCCTGACATTGTAAAGGTTTGCAGATGGTGGTTCACATATGGCAATGGCAAGACCGCTAAGAATCGAATATCCCGGTGCAAGGAATGAAACCCGCCTGACGGCTATATATTTGATCAGGAAAA
>PCWZ01000079.1:1515-24513 GCA_002796305.1 Deltaproteobacteria bacterium CG11_big_fil_rev_8_21_14_0_20_49_13 | reverse complement strand
CGGACTATGGATAACTTTCTTCAACTCCCTCCATTCTCTATCCAACATATACCTTATCCTCTTTATAAGGGGGATACGATGTCTGTTCCGAGTTCCAAGTGAGCCAAAGATTATGCTGGAAATATGCCCCTTTTTGGGTGTATACTGCCCATTCAATGAACACCCACAGCGATCTCATAACCATCAAGTCGGGCGCGCATATTGAGTTCGTTGAAATAAGGGACAAGGTCGCCGCCGCCATAAATAGATCCAATGTAAAGAACGGAATTGCGATACTCACCACTCAGCACACAACTACCGCCGTATGCATCAATGAAAAGTGCTCCCGCCTTCAGGAAGATATGAAAGAGGCTCTGAAATGTCTCGTACCTGTCAACGCCGATTACAAGCACGACCATTCGAGCGTTGACGGAAGAAACAACGCCCACAGCCATTTAATGTCGCTATTTCTTAAGACCAATGAGATAGTCCCCATTACGGACGGAAAGATGGCGCTCGGGACATGGCAGAGCATATTCTTTATAGAACTTGATGGGCCAAGACCCGAAAGAAATATCAGAGTTACTATAATTGGTAATGACGAATGACCAAGCCGCAATGACGAAGGAAATCCCAATGTTCCAATATCCCCCAATTGGTCATTGAAATTTGGGCATTTATTTGTCATTGGGATTTGGTGATTGGAAATTGTCCTTATGAGCTTCTTTGCAGACGGAGACATCAACCTAGACGACTACATAGTCGAGACCTACTTCTTTGAATCGACCATCGACCCGAAAGAGGCGGCGGAACATTTGTGTCAGGAGCAATCGACCGCACAGTGGAAACGCGTAGGAGTTGACGAAGATCTTCGCACAAAACACGGCGCCAAGATACTTGATCTAAGGATAATAGAAAAATCGCCCTCCGAACCTGCGAACCTGCGAACCTGCGAACCTGCTAACCCATCATGGTGCGAAGTGAAAATAGCTCACCCACATATAAACTTCGGTGCAAAGATACCGAACCTCCTTACCGCCGCGGCCGGCGAAGGGGCGTTTTTCTCGCCGGGAATAACGACCATCAAACTTACCGATATCGAATTCCCCGAAAAGTTCGTGAATCAGTTCGAAGGTCCCATGTTCGGGATCAAAGGTTTAAGGGGTCATTGTAACATCATCAATCGCCCGTTCTTTATAGGCGTTGTTAAGCCTAATATCGGTCTTTCTCCAAAGGATTTTGCCAAGCTTGCCTTTGAGGCATGGGTAGGCGGGCTCGATATCGCAAAAGATGACGAAATGCTCTCAGATGCCCCATGGTCGTCCCTTTCAGAGCGGACCAAACTTTGCGCCGAGGCCGCAAAGAAGGCAGAGGATCTAACAGGCGAAAAGAAGATGTTCCTTGCCAATATAACGGACGAGGTCGACGAGCTTTTAAGACTTCATGACTTGGCGGTAAAGAACGGCGCCGGAATGGTTATGGTAAATGTCATGGCGGTCGGGCTTTCGGCCGTACGGATGTTAAGAAAACATTCAAAGGTCCCGATAGTTGCCCACTTTGATTTCATTGCCCCAATGTCTAGGCTCCCCTTTCACGGAATATCGAGCGAACTCTTGACCAAGCTTCAAAGAATTGTAGGTTGCGATATCATTATAATGCCGGGTTTCGGAGAAAGAATGAAGACCTCCGATACCGAAGTCCTTTCAAATGTCAACGAGTGCAACAGACATTTAGGAAAACTTAAAAGCTCACTTCCAACTCCAGGCGGAAGCGATTGGGCTGGAACTCTTCCTTCGGTATATGACAAACTAAAGACCTTCGATTTTGGTTTCGTCCCGGGCAGGGGCGTATTTGGCCACCCCATGGGGCCAAAAGGCGGGGCGCAAAGCCTTCGTCAGGCGTGGGAAGCTATCTTAAATGGAATATCACTGACGGAACACTCAAAGAATAATCCGGAGCTCAAATCAGCTTTAGACCTCTGGTCTGCCAGATCCTAGACCCTATCTGCCGTATTTATTAATATTTTCTTCGGCTTATTTCCCCACTACTTCGCGATGGCCAAAAGCTCCTTTAACTCCAAAAGAAACTCCTGCGTGTTGTAAGGCTTTCTGAAGAACGCGTCGGCCCCTAACTGCTTGGCGGTGACCTCAAGCGCCGTATCGTCAAGACCGGTGAGTATTACTATGGGAATATGCTTCGTATCAGGCGCATTTTTAAGGTCCTTTAACACGACCGAACCGAGCCCTACCGGCATCTTCCAGTCGAGTATTATCAGGTCCGGCTTTTTATGATGGGCAAGCTGTAAGGCCCTTATCCCTTCGTATGCTATTACCGTATCGTAACCTACGCTTGTGAGTCTTTCGGATAATATCTCTACAAATTCCTTGTCATCATCAGCTATCAGGATCTTTTTGGACATAATTACGCACCTCCGTAGATGAATTTATACAATATTTACAATGTATATGCCAGCAATTTATGAGCCTTCCGCAACATTGGACAATTAGACAAGGGGGGAATGGGGCGTCTATCTCGAGTCCGGCGGCTCATTCAAACGCCGTTCGCCGCCCGTAGCTTCGAACGACGGTCGCTCGAATACCTTACCTCCCCCTGAAAATATCTATTAGTTCGGTTCTGATATCGGGGCTCTTTATCACTTTTTCCGCGTAGCCAAGGTTTACCATCTGATCAGGCGAGAGCTTTTCTTGCTCATATTCCTTTATCAGGTATTCTTCCTTTTTCTTTCTCTCCGCGGCATCCTTTATCGTTGAAAGTTTTTTGCCGTGAAGGACCCATACAGCCCCTTTCGCCCCCATGACCCCTACCTTCGCACCTTCCAATACAAGCCCGAGCCTTTTGGGCCCTAAGGTCTTGAGGTTCGCATGTATCAGGCGGCCACCGTAGTTCTGATTAAGTGTCACCGCCACCTTTAGGTTGCGGCTGAGGCACTCTTCCCTTATCGACTTTCCCCCTTCACCCTGGATACCTGCGTGTTCCTGTGCGCTTCCGGGGGTGAACGCGGGCGAGTCGTTGAGCTCGACCAAGGGGATGCCAAAGCGTTCGCAATATCTGTTGAATCTTGTGAACTTGGATATTGAATCCATCCCTTGCGCCCCTCCGGCAACATCCGGGTCGTCCGCTATCACACCAACCTTCTTCCCGCTTAACATGGCCGTTCCCGTTATGAGCGGCTGGACATCGTTCGCGTAGAACTCAACGAATGAACCTTTATCGAATATCTCTTTTATACGTTCTCTCATCATGACATTGCCTTTACGATATTATCGAACGCCTCTCTCACATCCGCCGCCACGAAATGCGCCACAGCGCCGGCCGCCCTCTCTTCGTGTTCGGTGTCATCTCCCCTTTTTACGCAAGTTACAACATCACATGCCTCGAGAACAGGAAGCCTTGCAGATGCGGCGCCGAGAGCTATTCCAAACCTCGGGATATCGACCTTGTTAAGGAGCCGGTACATCTCATTCCTCTGATAGAGGTCGTGCGGCGAGCTCCATTCATTTAGCATATCGAACGTTTTTCCGGTAACGAGGATCAGAGGTATCTTTAGGTCCTGCGCGGCCGAGATGGCGGCACCTATCTTTTTGAACGATGCCGAACGATTGGCGCCTCCGTCCGTTGCCATCGCCGCTATAACAACGGGCTGCCCCGCTATTCTTGCGAGTCCCGTTATGACCGCACCGGCATTTTCGAGCTCTTTTCTTGTTTCATAAAAGAACCCTCCGTCAACGTTGGCAAGTATCGCGTCGCGCCCGAAGATGATGCTTGCAGAAGTGTCTATGCTGGGCTGGGGGTGAGTTGAGAGGCGGGCGATGCCATTAATGTTTGGACCCGGCGAAAGAAGGGCCAGCACCTCCCTTGCCGATCTTATCGCCGACTCTTCGCTTGGCGCTACGATATCTATATCGCCGCTCTTCTTTGCATGTGCAACACTTCCACCGAGCTCATAGTTGGTCGCCTTTTCTCCTATCGCCTTTTCGACCGTGGCAGAACCGGTAAGGACGCGGTAAACCTCCGGATGGTCGACCATTATCGAAAGATTTGAAATTGATGCGCCGTACACGAGCATGCCGACGGCGGCGCCCAGGTTCAGATGAATATGAGTTAACGGCAAATGGGTGATCGGTGGTCGGTGATCGGTGATCTGAAAATCAGAGATGCCAAAATTTGTAAGCACCTTTTTGAAATAGGCGCTGTTGTGATGACCGCCGAGCCATTCACAGAATTTTTCATGGCTGGAAAAACCGCCGGTATTCGCGGCGGCCCCGAAATATGCCCCCGCCCATCCAAGAGAGGCCACCGAACCCTTGATATTGGCGCCGGCGCCGTCATGAATGCCTATTAGGGGAACGCCCATGAGATAGGCGACAATGACGCTTGCGGCGAGTTTCTTCCCTTCGTTCTCGCCTAAAGCGCCGCCTTGTATCCTGTAATCGCCTGCGTAGCAGAGAACGTCCCTCCCAAATATCTTTCCCTTATAGACATTGAGGCCTACCTGCACACCTTCCGGCACCATAAAGAACGAATTCGGCACCTCTTCAAAAACGCCGCCGTCAAAAAGGAGCTTTGCCCTGTCCTTATTTATGAGCTTACCAAGCCTTTGCTGTCTGTCGTTAAGGACCCTTTCCGGATCGTTCTCTTTTTCTATCTCCCTCTCGTTTACAGAATAGGGAGGCCTTCCTATCACGCCGATGCTTCCCGCATGCCTCACCTCAAGTATCGACCTGAACGGTTCACCCCTTTCATTTTTGAGGTCTATTATAACTTCCGTAGCCGAAATGTTGAGCCCGTGCGCAAAACCGGCGACCCTCTTTGAGACCTTTTTCACCGCCTTTAAGCTAAGGCTGAACTTCTTATCATCGCCGCTCCATGGGACCGTGAAGCCTTCGGGCGTTACAATGAAGACATGATTAGGTCCGCATCCGGTCTCCGTCCCTGCCTTGAGCGCAATGTATGCGTTGATCGCTGCACGCTCGATAAATGGTATCGCATGTATCTCTCCGTCCCTTATCTCGGGCGCGTTCATTTTGGGCATTGCGATACTTATGAGCCTTTTCCCGGCCCGAAATAACCTCACATCTTTAAGCGCAAGGGGGAGTTCCATTATCTCGAACCCCTTGAACCAGCTGTTTATCGGTTCCGGAAGAGAGCCGTTCCTTGGCGGTCCGTTTATAATCTTAGATGCCTGGGCCGTAAAATCATTATATTCGTTAAGATACCCGGCGGCTACCGGAGGTTCTTTCAGATCAAAGCGCAAAAGAATGTCTTCAAAAAGGCCGAGTTTCTTTAGCGCCTTTAATAGTCCGTCGTTCACGCATCCACCTTCAACGGCAATGAAAGATACAAGTTCGTGAAGGCGCTCTTTTTTGACCTCTACGTTCTCAAATATCTTTCTAAAGAACGGAATGACACCGATACAGTTCTTTACATCCCTTCCATAAAGGAACTTCAGGACCCTCGACAGGATATCTTCCGTTGCCTTTGGTATCTTTTTGTCGGGGAAATTGCCGACGCTTAAAGAATGCTCGTCGGAAGAGAGCTTTAATATATCTTCGAACGAGGTGATGAGATCCGTCAAGAATGTAGCCGCCTCATTCTTTTGATCCGTGATGTTTCTCCCGGCAACCCTCACCGAATCGGCCGGAATATCGAAACCCGCAAAATAGTTCTTTATTATCAGAAAGCGGTCCTTTGAAGCCTTGTTATCTAATAACGCCAAGGGCTCCGCAATGATCCTTGCGAGCGATGAACTTTTAGGCATGTTTTTCACGGTGTCGAACCTTGTTTCTTTTGTCGCTTTGTTTTCGTAAGCTTCGAGCTCAAGTTCCAGGACCTTGTCGAATGCCTCAACAACATCGTCGGCAGAAAGGAGTATGGATCTAACAATACCGTTCGCGGCCGCCTTAACGGACGTCTCCATCTTCATCGCTTCAACGACAAAAAGCGTGTCGCCTTTTTTGAAATGTTCGTTCGGCCGGACCTTTATTGAAGATATCCTGCCGCCGGTAGGAGATGCGTGCCGGTCCTTTTCTTCGCCTCCGGCGTTGAACGAGGAGACCTCACAGAAATATGATGAACCGTTCACAAGGACGTGATTAACGCTTCCGTTGATATAGGCATGGGCCCTTACGATACTGCCGGATGAAAGGGCAAGGGTATAGATATTTTCCGAGATCTTTCTAAGCTCGGCCTCTATAGGGACCTTATTAAGAAAGGTGACGAACCTCTCTTCCGATACGCATTTTGTCTCTGTCTCGAATCTCTTCGCCCCTTCCGTTATAAGGAGCCGTTTTTGATCGTTCTTTTTGTATTTAAGCACCGAGACGAGCGTCAGCGCCGCCCAAAGGTCTTCACCATTGTGAAGGAGTTCGCTCATGTTCCTTTTTATGAACTTTGTGTCGTAAGAACCTTGGGCGAACTCGTTGTGAGAGATGATCTTTTTGCAAAGGGTGATATTTGAAGGAAGGCCCAAGATCACCGAATCCGAAAGAGCTTTTTGAAGAGAACTTATTGTAGCCTCTCTATCATCTCCAAAAGCTATCATCTTCGCTATCATTGGGTCATATTTTGACGACATCTCACAGTCGCCACCCTCAAAGCCGGAGTCGACCCTTACATTTTTACCCCCTGAAAGACTTATTGCCCTTATCTTTCCGGAGGCCGGCCTGAAATCGTTCGCCGCGTCCTCTGCATATATCCTTGCCTCGATCGCGTGACCTTTGCGCTCTATTTCTCCCTGCGAAAATTGAAGGGGACGGCCTTCGGCTATCTTTATCATCTCGCCAACGATATCCACGTTCTTTCCGTTTACGAACGTGGTCTCTTCTGTGACCGGGTGTTCAACCTGAAGGCGGGTGTTTACTTCCAGAAAATAGAGCTTGCCTTCAGAATAGAGGAACTCGACCGTTCCTGCGCTTGTGTAGCCGACCTCTTTGGCGAACCTGCACAAGCGCTCTATCGTCTCATTTCTCAATTTGTCACTCAGCGCTGGAGACGGCGATTCTTCTATCACCTTCTGATTTCGCCTCTGAATAGAACAATCCCTTTCGCCAAGCACGGTAACATTGCCGCAATTATCGCAAAGGATCTGAAATTCGATATGGCGCGTATCTTCCAACAACTTTTGAACGACCACTTCACCGCTTTTGAACAGAGATTCACTTATTCTAAATGCCTTTTCCAGCGCATCTTTGAACTCTTCTTCCTTTCGCACCACCACCTGCCCCTGCCCTCCGCCGCCGGTTGCGGGCTTTATGATAAGAGGATAATCAGTGATCGGTGATCGGTGATCAGCAACCTGTTTTGCTTTTATTATTACTTCGGGTATCGTTGTAAGTCCTGCCGCCTTGGCCGCCTTGCTTGCCTCGCCTTTATGGGCAAGGAGCTCCATGACCTTTGGGTTCGGGCCAATCCAGATAATACCCGCGTCACACACCTTTTGCGCAAATGACGCATCTTCGGATAAGAACCCCCATGCGGGCCATATTGCGTCAATTTTATGGGCCTTTGCGGCATTTATTATCTCGTCCGGTGAGAGATAGGACGAAATTTCGGCAGAAAGATCGCATCTGGAAATTGCGTGGCTGTATCTGTCATCTCCGCAATATACCCCGCAGACAGCCATCCCTTTGGATTTACAGGTCTTTACGGCCCGAAGGAGCGGTTCGCCCCTGTTGGCGACAAGGATCGATCTGATCTTTTTGTGCGACATTTACAGGGGCAATAATAAAGGATGGGTTATATTGACGCAATACTCGTCGCGTCATGAAAAGACTACCAAATGGAAAACCGGACAACTCTCGACATATTGGAGCGTCCCGGCGCCCCTGCCATCGTACCCATCACAAATAAAGGGAAGATCGTCGACTCAGGGTCTCTCTGCGGCCTTCTTTTTCTTAAAAAGTAGCCTCGAGATCATCTGCTTCATAAAGGCCTTGCGCTCCGAGACATGCCTCTTTGAAAGGACGTCGAAACCCGTGATGGCGCTTATGAACGGGGCATCCGAGAAGAACGAGAGCATGGAAAGATATACGGTTATAATGAACTGCCTTTCATCTATTTTGTTAAGCCTCCCCTTTGCCGATTCGTTACTGATATGATCGCAACTTCGCTCGAACAATGGCTTAAAGAAGTTGCGGAGCATGTTCTCAAGATAGCGCGACTCTTTGCCGGCGCTCTCGACCGTCGTGAGGCGGGCAAAGTGGCGGTGCTTGGCGGAATAATCAAAGAACGCGTCAAAAAGGCCGCCCACCAGCGCTTCTCCTTTGAGCCCCTTTTTCAACACGTCCTGCGCTATCTGGATCAGCTCAAAAAGGAGTCTGTCCATCACCGCATGATAAAGACCTTCCTTGTTCTTAAAATAATAGTGAAGAAGGGCCTTGTTGACACCGGCCTTCTTTGCGATCTCTGCGGTCCGCGCGCCCCCAAAACCTTTGAGCGCCAAGATCTCTTCTGCCGCATTTAGGATCTTATCTTTTGCGTCCATTATTTCATCCACATCTTAACGGCGATTATCACCAAAAATATGGCAAAGACCTTCCGGATGATCCCGTCGGGGATCTCCTGCACGAGGGTTCCGCCTATCCAGCCTCCGATAAAGAACCCGCACGCAAGTAGAATTGCCGCCTTAAAATCAACATTACCGGCCTTCCAATACATGAGCGCCGCCATGAGACCGATGGGCGGTATCATGGCGGCAAGGGTCGTCCCTTGGGCCATCTTCTGTGAGAATCCCAAAAAGAAGACCAGCACCGGTATCATTAATACCGCACCGCCTACCCCCAAAAAACCGCCAAGGACACCTGCCAAAAATCCGGTACCGACCATTATGGCACTGTTCATACCGCACCTCCAAGGTTTGCCCCTTTTTTGGGCCAAATAACGGAAGCAACTATTGATAACGCCAATATCACCCCCACAACTCCAAGGGCGATACCGACCGGTATCTTATAAAAGTTGACAATGAGCATCTTGACGCCTATGAATGAAAGGATGATGGCAAGCCCGTAGTTCAAATAGTGAAAGAGGTCAACGATCCCAGCGAGCGCAAAATAGAGCGCCCTAAGGCCCAATATCGCAAAGACGTTCGATGTATAAACGATGAAGGCGTCGCGCGTGATGGCAAGTATAGCCGGTATCGAATCGACCGCAAAGACGACATCGGTTGTTTCAATGACTATCAGGACCACAAAGAGCGGCGTTGCATAGAATACCCTGCCGATCTTTTTAAAGAACTTGCCGTCGTTAAATTCCGTTGTCACAGGCATTATTTTCTTAAAAAGCTTTAACACAGGGTTGTTCTCTGGGTGTATCTCCTTGTCCTTTTGGAACGCCATCTTGACGCCGGTGAATATAAGAAAGGCTCCGAAGAGATACATCGCCCAATTGAACTTTTCTATGATGGCGACGCCTGAAAAGATAAAGATGGCGCGCATTACAAGCGCACCAACGATACCCCAATAAAGTATCTTGTGCTGATATTGCCCTTCGATCTTAAAGTATTGAAATGCGAGGAGGAAGACAAAGAGATTGTCGACGCTTAAGGACCTCTCTATCAGATAACCGGTAAAGAATTCGACGGCGGGACCGCTCCCCTTCCAGAAATATATGCCAACATTAAAAATGAGCGCGACGATCGTCCATATAAGGCTTAAAATAAGCGCTTCTTTAAGTTTTATGGTGTGCGCCTTCTTATGAAAGATGCCGAGATCGATGGCGAGAAGGACAAGTACGAGAAGATTGAAAAGTGTCCAGGGCAGAAGAGTTGCTATCATAAAATATGTTCCAGCAATATCTTAACACCTATTCCTATGAGGACCATGCCTCCCACAATCTCTATCTTATTCTCAAAAAAGTGACCGAACCTGTTACCGATATAGGCCCCCGCAAAGGAAAAAGCAAATGTAATGCATCCTATTATAATGACGGGTACGACTATGAGAAGGTCCAAAAGTGCAAAGGTCGTGCCAACGACCAACGCATCGATGCTTGTCGCCACCGCCAGAAGGAGAAGCGTGAATAATTTGAACGGGTCGCTTTTTGCGTCGTTTTCGGTCCTCATCTTAAAGGCCTCATATATCATCTTAAGACCGATGATGGTCAGAAGTCCGAACGCTATCCAGTGGTCAAGCCCCGAAATATAGCTCCGAACGCCGACCCCGGCAAGCCAGCCTATAACAGGCATCACCGCCTGAAAACCGCCGAAAAGAACGGCCATTTTCAATGCGTTCGAAAGTTTTAGCTGTTTTACCCCGACGCCGCTGGAAATTGACACAGCAAAGGCGTCCATTGAAAGGCCTATTGCTATGATGATTATAGTGAACATCACGAAAGTTCGACTTTAAGCTCATGGTCCGGCCAGATGACCTTGACCGTTACTTTTTTATCCGTGCCGGACGACACAAATCCCCACGCCATCGCCAATTTTTCCAATTGAACCGACGGGTCGGTCTTTAAAGACTTCCCGAGCACTATCTCGCCTGCGCCTAGGTCAAAGGCCGCCTTGGCGGTGGCGTAGATCGGGTCTGTGGCCGGCACCACGATAGGAATGACCGAGGTCCCGTGCTTTTCGGCCACGGCAACTATGTTGGTCAGCAGAATGCGCTCGTCCGAGGGAAGACTTTCAACCCCTCCCTCTTCCAGCACCGGCCCCTGTCTCACGGTCATTACCATTACATCGGTAGTATCGCTGTCCGTTTTTTCTAGAACATCTTTTAAATGATAGAGATTATTGGGATCGCGCGCTGCAACAAGTATCCTGCTCTGGTGTTTACAGCCGCAGTTCACCGCATTCGCCACATCCTGAAATTTCAGGTTAACCTCTTCAAGTTCATGATCCCCGCCTGACTTCTTTCTCTTGTTCGAGTATTCAAAGCCCAACAGAACAAAGTAAAAAGCTATCGTAAAGATTATTCCAAGCTTCGTAGCGATCGTCTTTGTGAAAAGGTTGACTATGGCAATGCAAAAAAGAAAGAGGAACGTAAGCCCTATCCCTATTGGGAGATAGACTCCGCCGAACTTGATATTGAACGGGGCCATGAACTCCCTTGGGGTCCTGTCCTTCCATCTTAGTATCAGGACCGCCAGCGTCTGACTCACGAAACACCAAATAACGCCGAACGCATATGCCTCACCCAGGATATAAACGTCGCCTTCACACAAGAGGATTATGACCATTTGAACTATCGCAATGGAAGATATGAATCTGTACGTAGTGCCGTAGCGCGGGTGCGTTTTTCTGAACCAGTTGGCAAAGATACCGTCCTCCCCCAACCTATTCAGATCGCCGTTGGCGCCTACCATGGCGGTATTAACGGCACCCGAAAGGAGAAGCACCCCGACGATAACGATAAGCCCCTGCATCGCCATTTTTATCGTGGTCGGACCTATCAAGTGCATGGAAAGGCCGGAAAGAAGATTATTATAGTACGCTGGCCTTACCTGGTCGGGAATGATCATCATCGCAAAAAGGGAGACGAGACCGGTAAAAAGAAAACTAAATACGAAGATAACAACCGCCGCCCTTTTCAGATTCTTGATCTTTGGCGAGGCTATCTCACGATAAAGCTGGGCCAACGACTCCTCACCGCTCATGGCGAGTATCGAATGCCCGAGGGCCACGAATATACCGATAAGACCGATCCCCCTTACCCATGGAAAATGTCTTAGCCAACCCATGGCCTCATCTGTAGGATGCGGGGTAAATGTAGGGAGCTCAACATGCGTGAACATTATCGTTACAAGGCTCCAAACGAATATTATGCCGATAACAAGTATAGAGAGCTGGACTATTCTTAAGGACGCCGCACTTGATTCGCGGATACCTATGATGTTCTGGCGCCAGAAATATAGGGTTACTATAATGCCAAAGATAACGGCAAATGTAGGAGGACTGATATAGATCCCGGTAAACCCTATGAGCGCAAAGAACTGGTTCAAAAATCCCGCCAGATAGTGACCGGCAGAAACAGAGCTTATGGGTCCGGTCAACGAATAATCGAAAAGAAGGGCCGAAACCGACATTTTGGCAATGGGCCCGCCCAGCGCCTGTTTCACTACCTTATAAACACCGCCACGAACGAACATGGCGCACGATTCCATGTAAACCACACGAACACACAGCGAAAAGCACATTATGGCTATAATGAACCACGGGGCCGCCTTGCCTATCGCCTGTTCGGCTATCCCGCAGGCATAAAAGGCCGATGAACCAAGGTCGCAAAGGACAACCGATGCCGCGCGCCATGCCGAAACGAAGGTAAGCATCGCCGTTGTAATGACCACAGCGGTAGTTTTAGTGGAATATTTGGATAATTTATCCATTTTTGGGGGAATAGGGACTACTCTTCTATCATCTCCCGCTCTTTTTGCTGGATGGCGGAGAATATCTTATCAATATCGCCCAGAGAAGCCGTTTCCTTTACAAATGACGGGTCGCGAAAGACCGAAGATATCTTTGCAAGAAGCTTTAGGTGCCGGCCGAACTCCTTTTCTTTAACGGGAGAGAAAAAGAGGATGATCATGTAGGTCGGGTCCGAATCCGGTGTCTCTTTGAATCCACCCGGCACAACTCCGGCCACAAGGGTTATTTCTTCCACATCTGTTACCCTTGCGTGGGGAATGGCTATTCCGGTCGGAAGAAAGGTGGAACCTTCGTATTCGCGGTCGAGGATCGCCTGCGCCAGGCGCTTTTCGTTCCTTATACTATTGTGCTTGCAAAGTTCCTCTGTCAGACGGGTGAATACGGTGTCGCGGTCGGTTACGTCTTTGAGGATAACGACGTTAAGAGGCGTTAAATAGTGACATAACATCATAAGATAATAATAAAAATCCAGAAGAGCGCTTCTTGTGCCTTCTGGAATGACGCCCCACCTACCATAACCAACATGGCTTGTCAAACACCCTGATTTATTCCGGGGACACACACTTAATTCTTAAGTGTATGTCCCAATTAAAAGAAGTCGGCGCTCCCAAATGACCGAATTGTTTGAATATATTGATCGATCGTCGTTTCATCCATCCCCATGTGGAGAAGTATATAACGCCCCATCTCAACGCCGGCCTCTAGCTCTTCGGATATAACGATATCGGCGCCCGCGGAATAAAGGTCCTCCACCTGGTTCCTGAACTTGGCCCTTGTTATTATCCTGATGCCGGGATTCATCGACCTTGCCTGCGTGATTATCGCCATGCTATTCATATAATCAGGCGCTGTAATGGCCAGGGCCGACGCCCTTTCTATGCCGCTCTTATAAAGTATCTCCTCGCTTGCGCCGTCGCCAAGATAGACCGGCCTTTCGGCATCTTTGGATTTGAGCTTTTTTACAGTAGCCGGGTTTAGCTCCAAGACAAGGTACTTTCTCCCCGCCTGCTCCAAGATACGTCCGACACTGGAACCAAGCGGCCCGAACCCGCATATAATGACATGGTCCTTAAGATGCCCCGCCTCTATCTCCGCCCCCCTCTTTTCACAACGTATCCTCTGTATCGGAATGATCCTATCGATGAACACCGACAGTTTTGGCGATATTGCCATAAAAACAGGAGTGAGAAGGATGGTAATGAACGCCGCATTTATCGTAAAATCATAGAGTTCCTGGGATATTATGCCGGCGCCTCTTGCAATGAGAGCGATCAGGAAGGAGAACTCTCCGACCTGTGAAAGGGCGAGCCCCGCCATCACAGAGACGCTCATGGGATATCTAAACAGGAACACAACGATGGATGTGATGAGAGTCTTACCTAATGGGAGCGCCAAGGCGATAAGCAGGAGTATCCACCAGTGGGAAAGCAGGAACGCCGGATGAACAAGCATTCCGATGGAAACGAAGAAGAGCCCGTTGAAGCAGTACCTAAAAGGTGCGATCTCCGAAAGCGCATGGAACCTGAAATCGGTCTCGGCAACCATCAACCCCGAAAGAAAGGCCCCAAGTGCGAACGAAAGCCCGAGCCACGAGGTAAAATATCCAAAACCGAGCGCCATGACCAGAATGGATATCAAAAAAAGCTCTTTGCTCCTTGTAAGAGTTATCTGATGAAGCAACGGAGGCAGCACGAACCATCCACCCAAAATGAAAATGCCTATGACCGCCGCCGCTTTGAGGAGCGCGTAGAAGATCACCGGGGATCCAGAAAAACCCAAAGGTGCCGCAAGGATGGGAAGAAGGGCTATCATTGGAATGGCGGACATGTCCTGGAATATAAGTATTCCGATAGCGATCCGCCCATGCGGGGAATCGACCAGCCTCTTCTGCGCAAGGAGATAGTAGACGATGGCCGTGCTCGAAAGCGAAAGGGCACAACCCAGGAAAAGGCCCTCATGCCATGTAAAACCGGTCCACAAAGAAAGTCCACAAACGACCGCAATTGTAAGGGTTATCTGAAGAGCGCCTCCAAGAAGAGCGACCTTTTTTATCTCCCCGAAATGTTTGAGCGAGAATTCAAGACCCAAAGAAAAGACAAGGAGCGCAACTCCTATTTCGGCCAACAGATTGATACGCTCGGTATCTTGGATGAACCCAAGTCCGGAAGGTCCGATAATGAAACCGGTTACCAAAAGCCCTACAATGGGCGGCAGCTTCACCCTGTGAAAAAAATAGACGACGGGCACCGCAACGGCAAAGATTATCAGGATATCGGTTAGAATAGTATGTGGCATTTCCGTGACAAATTTTATTAGTTGCAAGGCTTGTATCACAAATGATAGAACATGTGAATACAATTCACTAGTTACAAGTTACGGGTCACTAATATGATACTGGGCATAATGAGCGATACGCACGGACACCTGACCGAGATGCGGGAAGCGGCGTCACGTATGGCAGAGGAGTTCAACGCGGACGTTATTATCCATCTCGGTGACGATTCGACCGATGCGGACGATCTTAAAATATCTTTTAAGAACGTTGTTTCGGTCCCCGGCATCTTCGAGACTAGGTATAAGGACCCGGCATTCCCCAACAGGATAATAAAGGAATTCGAAGGCGTTCCATTTCTTATAACCCACACCCCTGTCAAAGACGCGCACGACCTTGAGGAAGACATCAATCCAACTGAGGCCGCACAGGACGGCGACGTGAAAATAGTACTTTACGGACACACCCACAAACCTTTCATAGGAGAGAGGTACGGAGCATATTACATAAACCCCGGTCATATCCACCCCAAGGACAACAGGGGTTCGTCCATGACATTTGCCATACTTGAATTAAAACCTCATAAGCTGGAAGTAAAAATAATAGAGCTAAAAGGTAGCGTCATCGACCAAAAGACATTCTTCATTGAATGACCACCTAAGCCAGATCGAACTCGTCCAGATAGTTTGGAATGACAACGTTCCAGTTGAAACGATCCTTGATCCTTGTCGCAAGGGCCTTTGTGGAATTGGCCTCGCCGTGAACCAGAAATATCGCCTTTGGCTTGCGCCTGAAATTTGAGAGCCATTTCAGGATATCCTCGTAATCACCGTGCGCGGAAATGGAATCTATGAGCTCGATATGACAGTTAAGCGGAACCGGCTGTCCGTGGATCTTTATGCTCCTTGAACCGTCAAGTATCGCCCTGCCCCTGGTCCCTGACGCCTGATAACCGACAAGCACAAGGGTTGAGTTGGGGTCCGGGCCGTACGCCTTCACATGATGAAGCACCCTTCCGCCTGTCATCATTCCGGAGGCCGAGATTATGATAGCAGGGCCTGGCATGAAGTTCAGGTTCTTGGACTCTTCCTGCGTCCTTACCATCTTCATATTGGGAAGAGTGAAGGAATGCTCATCCATTTCATCTTTAAAGAACCCCTCTTCATTTGAATGCTTCGTATATATCTGCGTGGCACTTATTCCCATCGGCGTGTTCAAGAACATGGGCACAACGGGTATCCTCTTTTTATCCTGAAGTTTTTTGATTATGTAAATGATCTCCTGCGTCCTGTCGACGGCGAACGCCGGTATAATAATTTTTCCGCCTCGTTCTACCGTTGATCTTATGATATGCTCCATCCTGTCGAAGACATTCTCATCAGGATGAAGTTTGTCTCCGTAGGTCGACTCCATGACGATATAATCGACCTCTTTTATGGTCGCAGGGCCCTTGTTGATGACCGAATCGTACCTGCCTATGTCGCCTGCAAAGAGAATGGTGCGCTGATACGGCACCTGCGATGTGATGTGAACGAACCTCGCGCCTAAGATGTGGCCCGCCTCTACGAGGCGCACTTTAATTCCGTGTCCAAGGTCGAAAGGCTTCCCATCCGGAATGGCGGAGAGATAAGGGAGCGAGGCGACGGCGTCGCTATACGTATACAAAGGAAGTGCCGGCAGATGTTTTGAAAAACCCTTCTTTGTCGCGAAGACCGCGTCTTCTTCCTGCAGAAAGCCCGAATCGGGAAGTAGTATCTTGCAAAGTTCGACTGTCGATGTGCTAGCGTAGGCCCTGCCTCTGAACCCCTGTTTTACGAAGACGGGGAAATATCCGCTGTGATCGATGTGTGCATGTGTAAGGATGACCGAGTTGATCTCTACGACAGGAACAGGCAGAGGAGCCCAGTTTCGCAGACGAAGCTCTTTGAGCCCCTGAAAGAGCCCGCAGTCTATCATATATTTTGCGGATGCGTTATAGAGAAGGAACTTGGAACCGGTCACCGTCCCAGTCGCGCCCAAGAATTGCAATTTCAAACCGCCTTTATCGCGCCTCTTTGCCATTTGACATTTACAGTCTAACACAAAGAGTCGTGCTTAACAAGCGTCTTTTAAGTCACTGTGTCGTCACCCGCGAATGCTGGGACCTCGTTCGTACACTCTGGATCCCCGCTTTCGCGGGGATGACAACTATTTCATGATCGCTTTCAAATCATTTTCTGCCGTTGTTATCGGCATTATATTATAATTATCAACGAGCACCTTTAGAACGTTCGGCGATACGAACGCGGGGAGGCTGGGTCCTAACCTTATATTCTTAATTCCAAGATGGAGAAGCGACAGAAGTATGCAGACCGCCTTCTGCTCGTACCACGAAAGTATGAGCGAGAGCGGCAGTTCGTTCACCGAACAGTTGAACGCACCGGCAAGGGCGGATGCTATCTTTATCGCCGAATAGGCATCGTTACACTGGCCGATATCGAGGAGCCTTGGAATGCCGCCTATGTCGCCGAAGTTAAGCTTGTTGAAACGATATTTGCCGCACGCAAGCGTCAATATCACGCAATCTTTGGGAACTTTTTCGGCGAACTCTGTGTAATAGTTACGTCCGCTCTTTGCCCCGTCGCATCCACCAATGAGGAAAAAGTGTTTTATCGAGCCTTTCTTGACCGCCTCTATAACCTTGTCCGCAACTCCGAGGACCGCGTTGTGTCCGAAGCCGACGGTTATATACTCCTCCGCACCGTTCGCAGTAAAACCTTCCGCTTCAAGCGCCGATCTTATGGCGGGAGCAAAGTCATGTCCCTTGATATGCGTAACCCCGGGCCACGCAACAAGACCTGCCGTGAATATCCTTCCCTTGTAACTATCCTGTGGACGCTGAATGCAGTTGGTCGTCATGAGAATGGAACCGGGGAATGCCGCAAATTCTTTTTGCTGGTCCTGCCACGCACCGCCGTAATTACCTACGAGATGTTTATATTTTTTAAGTTCCGGATATCCGTGCGCAGGGAGCATCTCACCGTGCGTATAGATATTAACGCCCTTTCCTTCTGTCTGCTTTAAAAGCTCTTCCATGTCCTTAAGGTCATGCCCTGAAACAAGAATGGCCTTTCCCTTGACCGGCGTGATCCTTACTTTTGTCGGAACCGGATGCCCGTACGCACCTGTGTGAACGGAATCCAAAAGCTCCATCACCTTCAGATTCACCTCGCCGCACTTAAGGTTCATTGCAACCAGTTTTCCCACATCTTTTGGATCATCTGCCAGGAACGTGAGTGCCTCGCGAAAGAAACTATAAACGGAGGCATCTTCTTTTCCGAGGATCTGCGCGTGTTGGGCGTAAGCAGCCGTCCCTTTTAATCCGTAGGTCAATAGCTCTTGAAGGCCAACCACATCATCGCCTTCTACACCTTTCCGCTTGTCTATCGAAGGCGTGTCGAGAGAGGCAGCCCCACCTTTATAAAATGTGTGAGCTTTATTTACGAGCTTCTCAAGACTTGCGGCATCGAAGTTGACGTTAGTTACTGTTGAAAAAAGGGCCTCGATAATGAACCGGTCGGCATCGACTCCCTTCTCGCCGTGTTTAGCTATTTTTTTTGTCTCATGAACCAGCTGGTCCTGCAAGACCGCGACCTTTGGGTCCTTGCCGCACACACCAAAACTTGTGCATCCCGTACCGTGCGACGTCTGCTCACATTGATAACAAAACATATCCATACAATTTCCTCCTTGTTTGTTGTGAACGCAACTTACATGTTTACAAAACCTATGCTTTGACCTATGTCAAATATGCAAGATAATTGGCTTTTTTAAGGGGGCAAATTTTAAGGCAAACAGTATAGATTTTTTAGCAACTTTTCCGGAAAATTGCCGATAATAGATATATATGAAGATATCAGTGCTTCATCTATTAGTAGCCGTAGCTATCGTCTGGCCTTCGGTCATAAGCAGGGCATCCATTCCCACATTTGAGGACTTTGAATACGCCGGAGACGGCATTATAACCATCTATAACACCCATTCCCACGAACTTGAAACCGTCGAATATAAGAACAAGGATGGCTTCATTAATGAGGGTCTTAACGAGATAAACTACCTTCTTCGCTGCAGAATGAACGATGAAAAGGCCCAGATGTCCCTAAAGCTCATAGCCCTTATAGACCACATACAGGACCATTTTGGAGTGAGTAAAATCGATGTCATTTCTGCCTACAGAAGCCCCGAATTTAACAGGTCGCTAAGAAGGCGCGGACATCGCGCCGCAAAAGAGAGCCTTCATATGAAAGGCATGGCCATGGATATAGTCGTACCCGGGGTCCCCATGAGAAAGCTAAGAGATTACGCAAGGTCTCTAAAAATGGGCGGGGTCGGATACTACAAGAGATTTGTCCACGTGGACGTCGGGCCTGTCAGATATTGGTAGGCGCACCTCTTTTTTATTTCCCTTAGGCAATTTCAGATCATTTATCTCCCAAGGATCTATGCCAAAGCTAAAAAGTTTCCATTCGGTGATACCCTCGAGATCTTTTATCCTCCCGTAAAGATCCGGATATATCGTCAAGGCGTCCTCATGGACCGCTACCGGCTCGTAGATGATTTCAACCGGAACAGGACGGTCCAAAGAGACCACAAAAGTACTGCGACTATGCTTCTTATACTTCTCCATATAAGAAGGGTCACCCTTGTCGGTCAGATGCTGCTGCAGATACCAGGCGAGCGTCAGCGCGTCACCTGAATGCATGCGAATACATCCGTGCGAAGCCGCGCGTCCTATGCTCCAGTCCTTTGTGGTTCCGTGAAGCCTTATGTCATCGCTCATCAGCATCTTGACCGGACCCAACGGATTCTTCGGCCCAGGAGGCGTTATCTTATCGTTCTTCGCCCAGTCGCTCTTTGGCGGATACCACCAAGGATTCCATTCTATTCTCTTTATCGTCTGTGGACCGATGGGTGTTTTATATCTGACATCTCCAACGGCCACAGGAAATTCAAGTGCCGGATCTTCTCCTTCATAGAGTATCAGTTTTGTCGCCGGGACATTTATCACTATCCTGTAATCCTTTGGACCCTCGCTTATCACCTTAAGATCCTCTTCAAGGACTCCGTAACCGGTCTTCGTGGAAGAAGGTTTTGGGGCTGGTTCAGCCTGTTGTCTTCCCTGGTCCAAAAAGAACGGACCGCCGGTTGGAATGTTAAGAGCAGGATAAGAGAGAGCTCCCAGCCCGAACGTCACTATGAAAAAACTTGAGAGCTTCATGCGATCTTACCTCCTACACTCAAGCTGGAGCATAAAGCGTGCCAAATGAGGGATATGGTCTAAAGGCCAGGGCCTGACAAACTTAACTATAAGACTTTAAATGTTTTTTGGTAATTGACGATTAGATTCAATCTCTTGAATTCAGTCTTATAATACTAAAAAGGGCGGGTGAAATTTCACCCACCATGTTGGATTTCTTGACGTTTTGAACTATTTACCAAAGAGGCCTTTAAGGAGCTGTTTGCCGGGGTTGGGAAGGCTTCCGCCAACCACATCCTTTACGGTATCGACCGCCTTTTGGGCGGCATATTCGGTGATGACCTTTGTGAAAAGGGAGGCCAGATATTTCTCATCCGGTCGAACGCTTGGAGAGGAAGTTGTTCCGCCCACGTTGAAAGGGATATTAAGCTCGCCGCTCTTGTTCACAAGAATGCTCTTTGCCGTCTGGTTCGTTATGAGCGCGTCGGTCGTCTGCCTTGAAAGCGCGAACGCTCCGGCATAATCCAACTGCTGGTCCATTGTAACGGAACCGTCGAGCGTGACACTGTATTTAGGATGCTGCCACTTTACGTTCGGCGTGTTTATCACCCCGTTCGCAATACTGAACGTGGCGCTAAAGTCCTTGCAAGACGCATCGAGCGAACGAAGTTCTGCAAGTCCGCGCTGGTTTATTATTATTCCGGGACCTGCCAGTATGTTCCATGCGGGACTCCCGAATATCTTCTCTCCTAGCTTCAAAGATGGAATATCGCCGTTGGCAAGGTTAATATTTCCCTGAGCCTTAAGGTTCTTTTTGATGGCCGCCTCGTCGGTTCCCTTCCCGTCGGCCTTGACGTTGAGCGTTCCATGTCCTTTTAACAGCTCCTTCGTTGCGGGAACCTGGGACATGTCGATGTTCGATACGCTGACATCGGCGTCATATGCGGATTCACCAACCAGACCAAGGCTGCCGCTCCCTTTAAGTGAGCCGCCGTAAAGATTGCCGGTGAGGGACGCCAGGGTTATCTTGCTGGGCGTATATCTTATGTCCGATTTAAGGTTCGATATCTCGTAGCCCTGATATTTCACCTTGGCCGATTCTATGTGTCCGGAAACGGAAAGGCTCTTTGGGTTCGACGCCGGACCGGATATCCTGAGGCTCATGCTAGGGTCCGAGACCTCGCCCATTGCCTTCAAGGCAGGAAGGAGCGATTTTAGTTCACCTATCTTGAGCGGAGAGATGGTCGCCTTGATATCGGCCGGCATGGGTTCTTTTGTGGAAACGCTTCCGGAGGCCGATATCTTTGTTCCGCCCAGGGCCACAGCCAATTTATTTATCTTCACCGAATCGTCTGCATAGTCGCCGTTGATATCTATTGAAAGCGGCATTTTATTGAGCGCGGCCTTCGAGACATCGCTTGGCACCTGCGAATAAAGCCTCGGGTCGAAAGCAAGCATACTGCCTATGTTCGAACCGGGGAGTTTCAGCTCCACGTGAGCGGACCTATTATCTCCGAAGTTCACATTACCGTTAAGATCGAACGCCGCTTCACCAATGACGACCTTCCACTCCTTTATCTCCGCCGTCTTTCCCTTCAGGTCTGCGTTAAGTTTTCCGTCTATCTTAAAGTTCTGTTTTTCGCTCCCGAAAAGGGCCACGGCCAGATGGACCGGCGAAACAGCCTTGCTTGAATCGGGAGAGAAGTCCGAAAGTTTGAAATCTAACTGTTTTATCTCCAGCGGGATTTCACCATCTTTGGTTATTTTTACAAGGCCGTCCTCGATCTCGAAACCTGCGACCATCACCTTCCAGTCAGAGGAGGGTTTAGGGGCTAGGGTCCGGGAACTTGCATCATCTGCATATGCATTCGCTATAAATACCCCGCTTGCCGTTTCTCCAGCTTCCTGCCTCCTGCTTCCTGTTTCCTGCTTCTCCTCAAGAAGATCGTCTATATTCGTCCTGCCGTCCTTGGCCGTGCTAAAATAGACCTCGGGCGATATCAGGTCCAAAGTTACAATAGCTTTTTTGGAGAAAAGAGGCATCAACCGCACCGAACCCGATATCTCCTTAGCTAAAACTATCGGCTCGCCAGCAAATTTACCGGTCGTATTGGATAGCTTCACTTCTTTCAGGTCAAACCCCGGAAGCGGGACTATCTTTATCCTCATCGAGCCGACCTCGAGCTTGCCGGCGATCCTGTTCTCGACCTCTTTGACAATATATTTCTTGTAGGTGTCGGCCGGTATCAGAAATGGAACAATAAACGCTAGTAAAAGAATAACACCTATGACGATTGCGCCATACTTGAGGAGCTTTTTCATGGATCATTCTCCTTTAAAAAGTTTTCTGACCTGTTTTTTTATGATTTCGTGGGAGACCGACGGGGACGTTGCAAGGAACACCGTGTCATCCCCCGCAACCGTTCCGACAACTCCCTGTATCTTTTGACTGTCGAGTGTTATGCCGACGGGGGCCGCCATGCCGACCAGCGTCTTTAGGACTATCATGTTGGGGCCGGCCGATTCCATTGTGGTGATGGGAGGCGTGCTTCCGTGCATGCCGCGCGGAGGGACAACATAGACCCCCTGCTGTTTAACAAGGCCAAGCTCCTTGATGTCGCGAGAAAGGGACGACTGGGTGACCTCAAAGCCGTAGCGTTCAAGGGCTTCTTTCAGATCGTCCTGCGTCGTCATCTTATTCTCTTTAACGAGCCGAAGCATGAGGTCCTGCCTTGACTGTTTTTTGGTGGGGGAAACTCTCATACGCATAAACTATCTCCTTTTTTTGATGGGGGGAACGACCGGCTAAGAAGCCGTTTCCCCCCAAACCCCTCTCGCTCGGACCGGTAAAACCGGATCCTCACTCGCTTTTTTGCATATATATGCAAAATTCGTCGTTTTATGCAATCATTTAATATTTCTTGTAAATAGGGAGAATGCGGGCTAAATGCCCGCCCAACCATGAAACTACGAATGCATCAATTTCTGGCACGTTCCGGCGTTGCAAAGAACAACTTTGAGATCAATCAGATGATAAAGAAGGGGCGCATCCGCGTGGACAATGACGTCATAACCGCCGAATCCTTTATATTTGATACGAACAGGCGGCGAGTCTTTCTGGACGGAGAAGAG
>PCWZ01000079.1:0-1491 GCA_002796305.1 Deltaproteobacteria bacterium CG11_big_fil_rev_8_21_14_0_20_49_13 | reverse complement strand
CGCGGTGAATATCCGAACGTTACCGACCTGCTGGATAACATCTTAAAAAGCGAGCCGCTGGCCCTAAGGTCCCTTTTCGTTGTCGGAAGGCTCGACCGCGACACCGAAGGGCTCTTGATACTCACCAATGACGGCAAAGTAGCATCCAATGTCCTTCAACCGGTAGAAAAGGTCGAGAAGGAATACGAGGCCGTTGTAGAAGGAGGCCTGACAGTTAAGGATATCGAAAAACTGGAAAATGGGGTGACCATAGTCGTAGACAGCGAAGACTATGTAACGGGACCGGCAAAGGTAGAACTAAAAAAGCGCATAAAGATCCCTTCGAGCGGCAAGATAACGTCGGTTGTGAGGATAACTATAACCGAAGGGAAGAAACGTCAGGTGCGCCAGATGTTCGAAATTGTCGGCCATCCGGTCATATCATTAAAGAGGCTAAGGATTGGAACGTTGCTGCTTGAGAGCCTTGGCGAGAAATGGGTGCTTGAGATCGGCCGCAGCGATATTTTAGATGCAATAGGCGGGCGGGGATGATATAAAATTCGAAACCTAAAAGTGGGTAAAGCATGAAAAAAGTATTCTTGTTAGTGCTTGCTCTGGCGTTAACCGCACCATATGCGGTAGCCCTTGCCGACGGATGCTACATGTGCAAGGATGGCAAGTATGTGAAATATGAGGGAGATGAAACCTTTGCCAAGAGGAAAGAGGCAAAGGAAAAGTTCCAGTGCGATGTTAGCGGAACCACCGGCTCCTGCCAGGCCAGCCAGACAAAGGGAACCGTTTCGGACAAGAAATAGGCCCGCTTGACATGAGGCGCCTAATTTTGTATACGGCTCGGGCTCCTAAAAGAGCTTCCGCTCATGGTGAGCCTGTCGAACCATGAAGTTGGATGAAAAATTAAAACAGCATCGTTCTTTGTAATTATAAAAATTTATACTCCGACATAGCTCAGTGGTAGAGCAGCCGGCTGTTAGAGTTAGCAGCCTCCACGGGAAACCGTGAAGTGAAAACCGGGTGAATTCAGGGAAAGCTTTAAAATGCCGATCCTGATCCAAGCCGTGTGATATAAAAGGCGCGCGGAAGGTGCAGAGACTAGAAGGTGACGATAAGAATAATCCTTCAGATAGCGCCCGGCACCTAAAGTCATTAAAGACCACGGTGATGATATAGTCCGAACCTTTAGGGAAACCTGAAGTAACATTCGTAACCGGCTGGTCGCAGGTTCGAATCCTGCTGTCGGAGCCAAAAATCCGCCAACCCCAAATGGGGTTTGGCGGTTTTTTTTGCTTTGAGAGTTGAATTTGAGAACCCTCCGCCGAAGGCGGACTAGGTTCGACAATGCAAAAATTTAAATGATATGCCGAGCCGGCACCGATCCCGAGCTTGTCGAGGGATTGGTGGCGAGGCATCACCGCACATTACAAGGAGCGTAGCTCCTTAATCCTGCTGTCAGATGAGTTTAAATAACCGAATTACCGAAGCCTGACCCCATTT
>PCWZ01000078.1 GCA_002796305.1 Deltaproteobacteria bacterium CG11_big_fil_rev_8_21_14_0_20_49_13 | reverse complement strand
ATCTTGCGGGCAAATCGCTTGACCGAATCGTAGCCAGCGCTAAAGCTGGTCTCGACTTTAAGATCGTACCAGACATAATAGGCGTCCATGCCGCGAGAAAGACGCTCTTCAATAAACTCGCGATACGGTTCACATAGAGATTGCGATGTCGATTGCTGGGGTGGATCGGTCGCAGAACCCGGCGGGCACCCTTACGGTTAAATTGCCGGTTTTGGCTGGCCGCCCCCGTTTGATTAAAAAACCTCGCGCTTTGATGTAGCCTCTCACCGTATCTCGGTGAATCCCTAGTCTTTTTGATATGTTGCGAATGGACTCCCCGGCGATAAATAGAGCGACGATCTGTTCTTGCTGCATATTTGATTTCCTGTTCATCTGGCCTCCTCTTTTAAAGTGAGGTCAGTTCAGGTCATCAAAATTGCCTAATTTCAAGTGCCCATAAATTGCCTAATCTGGGTGCCCGTCGACATGATGCAGGCAGGGTATGTTAGCACCCACGCAACAGTTCTTCAGTATGTCACAGGGGTGTCGACATCAGCGGAATCACCTGCCAACATCAGCGGAATTTGCATAATGGCGCTCCCAAGCGTGCAACTGTCGAACTATTTATTTTGGGAGGTTAAAACGTAACGCGTTTGTTTATGTGATCCCAATCTTGTTATGAGGCCATGTTGTAAAAGCGGTTTCATAACATAATGTGCACCAGGCACCGTGATTTTTAAAGAGGACGCAATATCGCTAATGCTCAATTGCCCTTTCTCACGTAGAATGTTTAGAAGCTTCTCCTGTCGCATAGTTAATGATATTGGCTTTTTATCGACCATGCCAATGGCCGTGATCCGTTTTTCGATCCGCTCTAATGTCTCTAAAATGGTTTCTGCAATAAATTCTAGCCAGCCGCCGAGATCCTCTTTTTCAACCTGACCCCTTTGCAGATTCTTGATATAAAATTCTCGGTGTTCCAGAAGGACTTCATCCAGTGCAAATATGTGTAATAGATCAAACCCCTTGCGGTACAGTTCCCATGTGGCAAGAAGGCGGCCAAGTCTTCCATTGCCATCTCTAAAAGGATGGATCTCAACGAATCTTAAATGCAGAATTGCTGAAGAGAATATAGCCGGTAGTTGCTTTGCCGGTTCATTCAACCAAGTCAGCAATCCCTGCATCAATTTTGGGACTTCTTTCCAATTTGGGGCGACGTGCAGACCTGCTCTTACATTCTGCTTTCTATATGATCCAGCTGGCCCTTCATCGACAGCCCCTTCGGCTAAAATTGCATGTAGTTTAAATATGTCGGCCTCTTTCACGATGGCATGCTTTTCCCATTTCTGGATCCATGAAAGAGTCTTGATGTAGTTCTTCGCCATTTGGACATCGCGACCAGGATACCCAATGGCCTCTTTTCCTTCCAGTAACCCCTGAACAGCTTCCAGCGACAGCGTGCAACCTTCAATCGCCGTTGACCCCCAGACAAGCCTTGCACGCGCTTCTATAACCAGCGATGGCACCCAAGGAACTTTTATGAGAGAATTCTGCACCCGTTCGCGCACAGCGCTTATCTGTTCCAGAAGCTTATAAAGATGCGCGGTTGGCTGAAATATTGGCTTGTAAATATTCATCTTGCATAAAGTTTACATAAAGTCCTTCATAAAGTCAAATGAAACCTAAAAGAGCGGCGATGAATAACGAGGGCGGAGCGAGCGAGATGAAAATGGAAGTATAAGCTAATTAGGAAAGCCTGCCCCCAAATACTGAAATTGAACTAAAGAACTTGGCTGAAGCGGTGATGAAAGGCGGAGAATCAAAGACGATCCTTGAGACTATTGATGTAAAAGAAAAACGCGAGCGCTTACTGCGATACCAGATCAAGCAGTTCAAGGCGTTACAACAGGAAAAAGTTTATGCTCTACCGGCCACGATGAAGGAAAAGTTCAAGAAACTGACTGACATCCTAAGAAAGAAGCCCAATGAAGCCTGTAACGCTCTAGCTAAGCTGTTCCCCGAAGGCCTGAAGATGAAGTGGGCCGTAGATAAATGGGAGATTGCGGGGATGATGGCGATGGATAATAAGGGCGGATCGAGCGAGATGAGGCTGGAAGTGAAATAGAATCAAAGCAGAAATGATTTAGCCATAAGGCTTGAAATAAATCGGGAAATGATTCATAAAGGAGAACATATGTATCAGGCAAAGCCATTTTTGAAGTGGGCGGGGGGTAAAGGGCAATTACTTGAGCAATTTCAAGGTCATTTCCCTAAAGAGTTAAACGGCAAAGGCATCATAAAACACTATTATGAACCATTTTTGGGTGGCGGTGCTGTTTTCTTTTGGGTGATGCAAAACTGTAAGATTGAAAAGGCTTATCTTAATGAACTTAATCCTGAAATTTATCTCTGTTATTCAGCGATTCAAAAGGATGTGGGGTCGGTCATCAAACATCTCAGAAGCCTTGAGGATAAGTATCATAAGATGAACGGCGATGAGCAGTCGAATTTTTATTATCAGGTCCGCTGCGAGTACAATGAAGTCAGTGGAACCAATAAATCAAAACAACTTAGTCATAAAGAAATTCCCACCAGAGTGGCAAAAACGATTTTCCTAAACCGCACCTGTTTTAACGGCCTTTATAGAGTAAATGCCAGTGGGAATTTTAATGTTCCGTTTGGACGGTACAAAAACCCTTTAATTTGCAATGAGGAGAACTTGCTTGCCGTCAGTGAATTGCTTCAAAAGGCAGTCATTACAAATGAAGACTTTGCTGTAGTGAAAAAACAAATTAAGCCCAATTCATTTGTGTATTTTGATCCCCCGTATAGGCCATTAAATAAGACCTCTAATTTTACTTCATACATGGCTAATATATTTGATGATGGAGAGCAAAAAAGGTTGGCTGGACTCACTAAAACCCTAAGCAGTAAGCGTGGGGTTAAAATTATGCTTAGCAATTCGGACCCAAAGAACGAAGACCCGAACGATGATTTTTTTGACAAGCTTTACGAAGGATTTAATATGATTCGTATTAAAGCTAAAAGATTAATCAATTGTAACGCTTCGAGGCGTATTCACATAAGTGAAATCCTTGTAACAAATTACTAAGGGTGTTTGATGAAATACTTAGAGATCTACAATGAGTTGTTGAAATGTGGTGATGCAGATAGTGTTTTTCGCTACGTCATTGACAACCTGAAGCCGTCACTCCTCGTCTGGTCGTATTTTGTAAATTGGGATAAGGTCTTCGGAAATGTCAAAGATGTCGAGGTAAATTTAAATATCCTAAATTATTTAATTGGTAAGAGTGATTTTGAAAAAGAGTTAGAATACCTTCTGAAAAATCATCCAGCCGTAGCCTCTACCATCCCATTGCTTGTTGTAAGAGATGGGTCTAATACCAAAAACTTCAGTATTTTAGCCGACTACTCAAAGAAGAGATTTGTTTACGAGGAGTACAACTTTGATATTACCTCGGTCACTGAGAGTGACATTAAGAAAATTATAACTTTTGTGGACAAATCGGGGTTAAAAAGGCTTTTCACCGAGAAGAGGATCAAAAACGTAGTTGATTACGTAATCGGTGTCGAAGCGGGTCTGGATAGTAATGGTCGTAAAAATCGTTCTGGACATGCTATGGAAGACGTTACAGAATTCTTTATCGCCGATATCTGTAAAAGACATGGCTTGAAGTACCTTAAGGAAGCCAACGCTACTGAAATTATGGACAGGTTCGGAGTGAGTGTGCCCGTTGATAAATCATCAAGGCGTTATGATTTTGTCATTAAGAGCTTGAAGGATCTCTACCTTATAGAGACAAACTATTATGGCGGGGGTGGCTCTAAACTTAAAGCCACCGCCGGAGAATATAAACAGCTTAATAATACTATTAAGAACGCGAGTTATAAGTTCATCTGGGTCACTGATGGTGTTGGATGGAGAACAACGCATCGGCCTTTACTGGAAACGTTTAACAACAACGACTACCTCCTTTCTCTTGCCATGCTTGAAAATGGTGTGTTGGAAAGAATAGTGGTTGACGGTTTATGAATGACAATTCTGAAGAATCCTTTGAAAATGAAACCACTACTGTCTGGTCTTTCCCTAAGCGGGGCTCATGGGCCACACACAATCCAAAATATAGGGGTAACTGGGCGCCCCAAATACCTCGTAATGTGATCTTAAAATTTACGAAGGAGAGCGATCTTATACTGGACCCTATGGTTGGCGCTGGGACAACCCTTATTGAGGCCAAACTTCTTAATCGGAATGCCATAGGTATAGACATTAATCCCGCCGCAGTAAAACTGACTAATGAGAACTTAAAATTCAAGGCTGATAATAATTCCAAACAAGACTGTTATGTGGGGGATGCTAGAAGCCTTAAGGGAATTACTGATAACTCGATTGACCTGATTGTAACTCATCCCCCTTATCTTAATATAATCAAGTATTCCGAAGGTAAAATCGCGGATGACGTTTCAAACATAGGCAGTCTCAAAAAATTTTTAATGGTATTTGAACCTGCGGTGAGAGAGTTTTATCGAGTTCTTAAGCCCGATCGCTACTGCGGTATCCTTATTGGTGACACTAGAAGGAAGCGCCACTTTGTACCCATTGCCTACAACCTGATGCGACTTTTCTTAACTAATGGGTTTATACTTAAAGAGGATATCATAAAGGTTCAGCACAACTGTCAGACAACACCCAAATGGCGGTCTATGGTTGAAAAATACGACTTCTATCTCATTATGCATGAGCATTTATTTATTTTCAGGAAGCCCCATGACGATAAAGAAAAGGAGAGTTTTATTGAAAGTTCATTATAGGCGATGTCAGTATTTTATTGATTATGGTAACTGGTCAGCGAATTTATTTATGATGTGAAGCAGAAATAGCTTGACATGGTTTTGCAGGGGAAACGTCATTGGATTTTGTTTTTTGAACATCGCATTTGCATGCTCCCTAAAGCGAGCACAGACGACTCCCCTTCAACACAAAAGCCAGCATCGACATTGCGCCCTGTCTTAGTTATTTTCGCCTTCTGAGAGCGAAATATGGGCTTCAAAACCAGTATTCAAAAGCTGTGGTGTAAGGGGGTATGGTTGTTGAGCACATCAATATTGAAGAGGCTCTCGAAAAGGTTGGGCGCCTATTGAAAGAAGAGAAGGATATTTCCCCAGCCCTTCGTGCCGCCATTGAAGTTGTCATGCTTCTAGTTTCCATCCTGGCAAGTCGTATGGGGCGCAACAGCCGCAACAGTCATAAGCCACCGTCGCAGGATCCGAATCGATTGCGGAAAGCAAAGACCGAAGGAGATGATCAAAAGCGAAAGCCCGGCGGACAAGCGGGGCACGATGGCTGCACGCTGACAAAGATAGACACGCAGGATACTATTACAGAACTCTCTATTGATCGGCGCACACTTCCAGGCGAAAAGAAAAACTACCGGAACGCTGGATACGAAAGCCGGCAAGTCTTTGATGTGCAGGTCAAATTGCATGTCACTGAATATAGAGCTGAGGCATTGGAAGATGATTGTGGAAATCGGTACGTTGCGACATTTCCCGAAGGTGTTACCAAGGCTGTCCAATACGGTTTTGGGGTAAAGGCAGAGTCGGTATATCTCTCACAGTTTCAATTGATTCCGCTCCTGCGAGTGCAGAATCATTTTACGGATCAAGTCGGGCTGACAATTTCCAAGGGCTCAATCTCGAATTTCAACGAGGATGCCTTTAAGCGGCTTGAACCATTTGAGGCGTGGGCCCGCGAAAAACTTTTAAAATCCCCTCTCAATCATGCAGACGAGACGGGGATCAACATTGGCGGCAAGAAGGTCTGGCTCCACAATCTTTCGAAAGGGCAGGTCACGTTGTATCATGCTGATGAAAAACGTGGGAAGGAGGCGATGGACCGCATGGGCGTGCTTCCCTTTTACACAGGCTATCTCTGTCATGATCATTGGAAATCCTATTATAGGTATAAGGATGTCGTCCACGTGCTCTGCAATGCACATCATCTTCGGGAGCTCACACGAGTGATCGAAGAAGATAATCACTTGTGGGTGGGGCACTTGAAACAGCTGCTGCTCGATCTCAATAGGGTGGTGGCAGCCGCAAACGGGGTGCTTTCAAAAGAAACGATCGCAGGTTATTGCGAGCAATATAGGGAGATCCTGATGCAGGGAGATAAGGAATGTCCTTTGCCAATGCCCAGGGAATCAGGAAAACGCGGGCGGCAGAAGAAAACATTTTCTCGCAACTTGCTCGAACGGTTAAGAGACTTCGAATCGGACACCCTGCGTTTCATGACCGAAGCTATTGTGCCCTTCACAAATAATCAGGGTGAGAATGATTTGAGAATGACCAAGGTGCAGCAAAAGATTTCGGGTTGTTTCCGTTCGATGGATGGCGCCAGGGTTTTTTGCCGAGTGCGCAGCTTTCTATCAACCTGCAGAAAAAACGACGTGAGCCCAACAGAGGCGCTGCGCGGGCTTTTCCAAGGACAAATTCCCTCATTCATGGCTGAAAGCTGATATTCGCTGACCAGTTACCGGTGTGGTTTTATTCCCTATTGGCAGAATTAATCGACTTTCTTGTGACCTCCCCCCCCGTAAAACATATTCCACTTTGTCCACGATGGCACGGGTATGGGTCGTTCCTCAGATACTCCGGAATCCTAAGGAAGGACCCAACCTATACCGAGCAAGTTCACCGAAGGTAAACGCGTCGAGGGGTCGAACCCTTAGGGTTCAGACGGTCAATCAGGGTTCCGAGTTAGTTCTGACGTGATTTTCAGAAGTGGCGAAACAGAGAGCTTGCGTCCTGCGCGACCAGTAGAATAATGACTCTCGCGAACCACCGTCCCTCATACATCAGGACGAGGGTTTGACGAGTTGTCATTCAGCGCTCCCTGCGGGGGCACCCTCCGGCTCTCGTCTTCGGGTACTTCCTCGGCCACCCGCTTGGCGGGTACCCGGCCTCGGTCGTCGAACAGGTCCGCCTTTGGCGGACGTTCGAACCCAAAAGCAAAAAAATGGCGGCAACCCTAAAGGGTCACCGCCATTTTTGCGCTCCCAGTCAGTCACTACGCGAACCCCATAGTAGAACCGATTTATGTCGATATTGATATCAGGGTTACATAATGTCGGTAGTTATGAATAAATACCGACGTATTGTAAATCGAAGTCGTAAGCAAAATTATACTCGACATTCCACCGCAATATTGGTATTATTCAACCAATATGAAAGCGACATTGGTCTACTGGCACAAGGCCCGTTTACATGTTGGAAATGGAGATTTACGATGTGAGTAAATCTGCAAGGTATCCGGAAGGCGTGAAATACGGGCTCATATTGACTGAACCTAAAACTGGAAAACAAGTCCTTATGGATAATCATCATCCAAAGGGGCCTCATATACATATAAACGATCAGGAATTGTCGTATGAATACATTGATGAAAAAAAACTGATAAAGGACTTTAAAAAACTGGTTTTAATAAACATGGAGGTGAAGATATGAAGCGCTTAATTATATCATTAAAGACATCCGATGAAGTTCTCGATGATTTTGCAAAAGCCTTTAAAAGGGCTAAAAAAAAGAAAGCTGCTGAACCTCACTACGAAATCAGTTTTGACAGCAAAAATGACTTTGATCGTTTTGTGAAAAACATCTACATCTTAAAATACATTTTGGTTTTTAAGCCAAAGTCTATCTACGAACTAGCCAAGATTATCAAGATAGACGTGTCTAATTTAAATAAGGTTATTCTTTTCTTCGAAGAAGTTGGAGCTATCAAGGTCAGGACGACACAGGTCTCAGGGCGCGAAGTGAAGACTCCTATTGTTCCTTATGATACGATAGAGTTCAATCTGGCGGCGTGATGCTATATAAAGAGTAAGCGGTGGAGCGTAATGCCCCACCGCCCCTCAGCCAGAAGTTAATCAACACAGATGGCTTTTAGCAAATCAGTAGCGAGTATTTTGCTGAGTTGATTAAGTAAGGATGCATTCTCTTGACGTCCTTCTTTCCTCAGTTTGTAGGCAGCCGATTCTATGCCGGCAACTATCACTCTGAACAAGAAGTCTCTCTTTGATGGAAGTGTTGGGCATTTTTCATCGAAGAAGAGGACACGTTCCCGATTTGAAAAATATAGTTGCCTGCCGTTGTCGTACGTCATTAGTCCGTTCATGTCTATTTTGGCTGTAGTCCATTCACACATCGAATAGTAGCGCGATTTCCATGCCTCGGAAGCAACTTTGATCGTAAGGACTTCGTTCTCCAGCTTAAGCTGGTTACCGAATCGACACATTGGCTCTACCTGTGGATCTGAAGGAATTGTCATAATATCGCTCTTAAAATTGGATACTTCGATTCTATTTTTTGTTGTCATTTTATTCTCCCTATTTTTTTGGTTAACAATAACTCATTAAAGGAACCTCTGAAAAATTGACCGTTCGTGGTGAGCTTGTCGAACCATAAACGGTCAAAGTGTTGAAATGTAAGAGCTCGTCCTTCGACACGCTCAGGACGAATGGTAAATAATTCAATTTTTCAGAGGTTCCTAAACAATTTTTTGAATACCTATGTGATCTGGGGACAAACCCCATAAGACACCTCCTCGTTAAAAAATAAAAAACCCACCAGTTGAGGTGGGCTTCAATGCAGAAAATAAAAAGCCCACATTTAGCGGGTGGGCCATGTTAACCGTTTATACAAAAACTTAATGGACCACTCCGCCTCCATTCTTGTGATGGCTATGCGGTAGATGCGATGTGATCCGTAACATATTCATTTTCATTACCTTTGCGGTCCTTATATACTTACTCGCATAAAATGTTCAAGCTAAATCTGCTCTTTCACTTTTCAAACCCGACTTTGGCTACAGTTTTCAAAACCCACATATATATCATTAAAGGGATATGGCTTCGACTATCAGGGGCACAGTGTGCAAAGTATAAATGCGCCACGAAAGGTTAAAATTGAGCATGTATGACAAATATTGGCGCTCCTTAAGGCGCAATAGTAGAACCTTATAAAACTGTCTGTAAATATTCAACTGATTCGGCTTTGCTGATGTTTTGAAAATATATTGGCTTTCCTTCAAATTCACAGGTGTTTTCTTGTGTTTCATTAAATACGATCCCAAAGGGCGATTTCGGATACGCTCGCAAAAAAGCCTTCATACCCGATGGGATTGAACAGTCTTTTAAATTCGATTTCACTTCAACCGGTACCGGTACCCTGTTTTTGATCAAAATAAAGTCGACCTCTTCTCCTTTTTTGGTTCGCCAAAATCTGATTTCCATATTCGGCTTAAGTTGCCTGTACATGTGTAGGAAAACAAATGTCTCATTTAGTGTTCCCTTGTCTTCTCTAGCAGTAAACAGTCTAAAATCCTTTACTAGGCAATTTCTAATTCCGATATCGAAAAAATACGATTTAATGGATTTCTTCAACTCGTTTCCAAGGTTGCCTGAGAAACTGTTTAGCATGTGGCATACATAAGTTTGTTTCAGTATTTCCAGATGCCTTGAAACTGTTGGCTCGCTGATCCCTACCTCTCTTGCTATTTCCGATTTTACAACCAGAGAGCCCTGATTGGACGCAAGCAGATAGAGCATGGTATTGAAACCGCGAATATTTTCTTCCCTGATCAAACTTTTTATATCCTTTGTTATGTAGGTGCTGACAATATTTTCTAGGATGTTTGATCTCTGATCATCTGTTTTGCAGTGAGCAAGTTCAGGAAGCCCTCCCCACTGCAAATAATCGCCGATGTTTGTCTTTGGAATCTGCTCTATCTCAGAAAGGGTCAACGGAAAGATCATCGTTCTATAAAACCGACCCGCAAGGCTTTCCTTCAAGTGTTTGTGAATCTCCATCGACGATGAACCTGTCGCAAATATCTTTACCGGTGCCTTTTGATCGTATATGGCCTTAAAAATCTTCGAAGCGTTTTTCAGATAATGGAATTCGTCGATAAAAACGACATCGCCGCCTGACAGGATCTGATCGATGACAGATTGTTGATCGCCGGACAGCTTCATCAGGTCAGCGCTTGATTCCAGATCATAGAATGCGGTTTTTTTGCCATCTTTTTGGGCTATCTCCTCGATGTCATGCAATAGCGTTGTCTTTCCGACCTGCCTCGCCCCAAGCAGAATCGAGATCTTCGGTTCCGATAATTCCGCTTCTAACCTTTTGATTATGTTGCGGTTTATTTTCATAGAACCATTCTAACATGGTGGTTTAGAATAGTATAGAAAAATTTTAGGTATAATGAAGGAAAAAACACTTGACAGGTACGAACCCGTGTACTAGTCGATGAGTACATATGGAGGACGGTTGGAGAAAAGAATTAATTGAACTTTTTGCTTCCGCAAAAACCAAGGTGGAAATCAAGGAGTTATTATCAGTGCTTCTGACACCAAAGGAGTACGAGGAACTGGCGAAGCGCTGGCAGATTGTAAAGAGGCTTATTGAAGGAGTTCCGCAAAGGGAGATCAAAAAAGAGCTGGGAGCCTCGATTGCCACAGTGACGCGAGGATCGAGAGAAATACAGTATGGAAACGGTACATTTCAAAAATTCTACAAAAGGCTTGAGGTTCGCCAAACCCGCTAGCATTTCTCTATCCATCATTACCGATCTTCACATCTGGTGGGCGTAAGCCCAAATGCATCCAATTAAAATCTGTTTGTTCGTTTATTTTAATCAAAATTTTAAGGAGGTATTTTTATGTCTACAAAATGCATTACTCGGGAAGTGCCAACGATGTACGCAAAGCCGCCATGCTTCCCTTTCGATGACGGTACTGGCAGATGTGCTGGCTATCGATCCGATGTGGAATGCGGCGTTGTGATTTCTAATGAATCCAGCGATGAATTTCGCAAAGTAGCGGCAATGTCCGGGTTTACTTATGTGTTGAGTGAAGAAGATGTTTTTAGATTCTATTGCGCCAAAGGCATCGCCGAAAAAGAGATTGCTTCAAGAACAGGCATATACGATTCTATGGTAAACTTTATATTTGGACGCGAATACATAGAGAAAGTTATTCACGACAACGAACTGATGAAGGTAAAATATCACTTCGATTATTTTCTCGCAAAAAAACATTATGACAGTCTGAATCTGCGCGCCCTTAGAAATAGGGCAAAACAATTTGTGGAACGTGCCCAAGACCTTGACGGAAAAACACAGCCAAGAAGACCATCTCTTTTTGAGGTCGATTCTCGTGGCCGTTGCCTATTCAAAGACAGACATGGTTTCCCGCTTTGTGGGCGCTAATCTTATTTGTTTCAGGATAGCCGGAGAGGGCAAGCATCCTCTCCGGTTTTATCTGACTGACGCGGTATGGATATTTGGAATGGTATTTGGGGTCTATTGCCTATCGGATTCATCTTCACTGTCATCTGCAAGACCGGCAAGAAGAAGAAAGAAGAGAAGGAGCCGGAGAAGATAGCGATTACTCCCAAGAAGGAACTGCCTCGCAAGAATCTTTATGAAGATGAAGGCTCCCCGTGGATTCACGGGGAGTGGTGAAACTCTCCACTGTTCCACTCCACTCTAAAAGGTGGTGGACCAGTGGAGCGTCTGAAAAAAACTCCCCACCGCTCCACCTGACTTTAGGTGAAGTGTGGCAGTGGAAAGTTAGTCTTTTACCGTCCTAGCCGTCCTTACCGTCCCAAGGGTTTTGAAAATCGGTCGAACCCATCAGGTTCTACAGGTGCCTTGGGGTTTCAGTTTCGACCAGACGAGATTTCGAGAAGTGCACAAACAGAAAAGCCGCGCTTGGCGCGGCTTCTGTGCTAGCGACCATGGCGAACCCACGCCGGACTTACATCCCAGCATGGGTTCTACCAGTTGTCACTTGGCGCTCCCTGCGGGGTTCGAACCCGCGATCTTAGCCTTGAGAGGGCTATGTCCTAGACCGCTAGACGAAGGGAGCATTGACCGTTTTACGGGTCGATATACTAATCACAAAGTTGTCAAAAAAACTCCAGGCTGCGGGGTTCTCCTTTCCGCGCTGTCGCGCCCTCGCCCACCCAACCAAAGGTTGGGTCCCCTGTCTCGGTCAGAACCCGCGATCTTAGCCTTGAGAGGGCTCCTCCTCCGAACAGCTCCTGAACGTCGCCGTTCTATGGAGCCGACTCGGCGGGCTGACGTTCGGTCGCCGGGCCGCTCCCTCACTTTTCAGCCACTGGCTGCGCCCGCCTCGCCTGGCACTCACTAGGCCGTTCGTGCCAGCCTAGACCGCTAGACGAAGGGAGCGTTTATTTAAATGGGGGGGGGAACGACCGGCTCCAAGGCTTGCCGTTTTTCCCAAACCCCTCTCGCTCGAACTGGCAAAACCATGTTCTCGCTCGCAGTGGGCAATGGGAGCACCTAGCAAAAGGTGCCCTAAAAGGCAATTATTTTATAAAAGGGGCTTTTAGGGGGGTATTTTGGTGACAAACACGGAAAAATAATTTATGCAGGCGCACAACTTAAGGAGACTACCATGATAATCGAAAGATCCGAATACAAAGGCAATCCGATGCTTGTGATAAAAAGGAACGAAACGGACAAGTTCCCGTTCTCTTTCGGACTGACCAAGGCCAAGATGATCCTTGAAACGCTGGACGAGATCAAAAAGTTCGTGGCAGAGAACGACAAGGAAGAGAAGAAGTAGCCGTTCTACCTGTCGATCTGCTCACCGAACCAGCCGCCGGTCATGGCGTCTAGGTCGGCTATTAATTCATCCTTTAAAAGGTCCATCTTTTTGGGGCTTTCTTTAGGATCGGGGAATTTGATCAATTTCTCCAGCTCGAAATATCTCTTGTTCACCTCGGCGAGCAACAGCCTTCGCTCACGCATCTGATATCGGGCCTCCTGAGTTACGTCTATCGTGTCGGGATTGTAGATGAGCTCATTTAACGACCAGACGGCTTTTACCTCTAACGAAATATCATCATTGGAGTCCTGCTTAATGTTGGAAGTGGTGGGGCCTATCTCTGTCCCCGCCGATGTTACGGAGACATTGTCATCTATTGCAACGTTCACGTTGTTCTGGATGGCCCTTTTGGCTCCTATTTGAAAGGTGGGAAGGATGGCCGCCCGGCGCGAACGCCTTTTAAGGTCAGAGAGGTCTTCGGGATTGATCCTTGCGTAGTTGAGCGCCATCTTGTGAACAACGGAGATGTCGGGCAGGGTCATTTGGACGGTGCCCGCCTGCCCAATTCGAGAAACGACAAGGAACGCCATGATGAATATTTTAAGCCTCATGCCATTCACCTTAAGCAAACATCGTGCCAAGTTAGCATCATTGAAATCGTTGACTATATTTGTTCACCGGGGCAGGACAATGTGTCCAATTTACGTCACTTATAAAAAACGGTTAACAGGTTGGTGGTTTTTCAGGTTAACAGGTTAAAAGGCAGAGCTTCCTTATAGATCAACTTGTTATGAACCCGCCGGCCTGCAAATCTATTAACCTGCTAACCGATCTACTTCTGGCACGAATCTTGCTAGGTCATTTCACATGAGACAAATAGTCATAATAATATGCGCGCTCATCTCATCATGCGGAAGCTCGTGGAATGTGGCAAAGGGGCCGGACGTAAAAGAAAGAAATCCAGCGCTATCTGGCAGCAGCGACGGACTTCTAAAAATAGTGGTTTTAGATGTGGGCGAGGGGGCGTCCCAGCTTGTTATGTCTCCCGAAGGAGAGGCCGCTCTTATCGATACAGGGATAAAGGGGAGCCTTAAAGATAGGTTAGGCGGAATTAATATCAAATACCTTTTTATTACGCACGATGATTCGGACCACAACGGCGACATGGAAAATGTCGGAATACCTCCTACCGAATTCAAATCAGGCGATCTCTTTTATCTGGGCGGTGATGTTCGCATCGAAACGCTTCTAAAAGATTGCGAATATATCGATGGGTTTGAGGTCGAATGTGAGAACGATAACGAAAGCTCGGCCGGGCTTCTCATATCTTTCGGAGGCTTTAAATATCTCGTGACCGGCGACCTGCCCGGCGGCGGGGGAGAAGCTCCGTACACAACGATAGACATGGAAACCCATCTGGGGGAGCTCGCCGGCGATATCGACGTTCTGCATGTCGGCCATCACGGAAGCAATACATCTACCAATCAAGGGTTTTTGGAGCTGACCTCTCCTGAGGCGGCGATCATCTCAGTAGGAAATAATAACGACTACTGGCATCCTCACCTATCGGTCATCAAGCGCCTTATTCAGAACGATATTGAGATCTTCCAGACAGAGCGAGGCTGGCTAAAGAACGAGTTCGTGGACAAGGCAAACATCTTAGGCAACGTCACCATTGAATCCGACGGTATTTCATATGACATACATTGATATTTTTGATATCTTCAAGAGGCAAAGCGAAGGGGGCGCATAATGAAAAGAATTGTGAGAGCTTTAATCTCTTCGCAGAAATTCTGGCGCGGGAGAGAATAGAGATGAGCGAGAAAATTTCCTGGTTGCATGGATATTGGTCATTATTTTTGCCGGATTTGTAGAAGCGATCATCTGCTTCTTTTTAGTTTACAGGAGTCGTAAAAAGGGATATATTCAGATCGAACTTAAGCGAAGCTAACCGTCCCGGTCGCGAAGGCGGCCGGACACAAAAGGAGGAATTTTATGGCAGCAAAAAAAGCGTTCGGCGGGTACACCATCAACTTTAAGGGGTGTAAGGACCCGATAGAGAAAGTGTTCGGAGTAGCACCGATCGGCCCCAGCGAAATGACAAAGAAGATCTGGGCCTATGTCAAGAAGAACAAGCTCTCGAAGAAGTGACCTGAGCGATGTCCGCGTGAGCGGACGAGTCGAGGGATCTCCCGTATGCAATTTTACAAGCGCGATTCTTCGCTATGCTCAGAATGACCAGAAAAGTTGACAAAACAGTAGATGGGCGCCTGTCAAGGTTGGTGGGTGCCCATTTTTCTATCAGCGGCGGCCTTTTTGAGGCCGCGCGTCGTGCCGGGGCGCTTCATTGCAACACCATCCAGATATTCACCAAGAACTCCAACCAGTGGGAAGCGACGCCTCTTCTGGAGGCCGACATCGTAAGATTTCAAAATGAATGTTCTGCCCAAGGGGTTAGGCTCGCCTTTTCACACACGGGTTATCTTATAAACCTGGCCACGGCCGAAGATGGGGTTCACGGCCTCTCAATGAGATCGATGATGCAGGAGCTAAAAAGGGCGGAAAGTTTAGAGCTCCCTTTTATTGTGGTCCATCCCGGTTCCCACAAAGGGGCGGGCGAGATAGTCGGTATCGTGCAGGTAGTAGAGTCTCTCAAAGAGCTCATCGACGATACAGAGGGGTTCCGCGTCAAAATAGCCCTAGAGACAACGGCCGGACAGGGCCGAAGCATGGGTTACAAGTTCGAACATTTTGACGAGATATTCAAAAGGCTTCCCGCGAAATACATGAAAAGGATAGGCGTCTGTATGGACACCGCCCATATATTTGCCGCCGGCTACGACATAAGGGATAAAAAGGGTTACGTCGCCACCATGAAAAGCTTCGACGATCTTATCGGAATAGAAAATCTCCTTGCGATACACCTGAACGACTCGGCCAAGGACCTTGGGAGCAGGGTCGACAGGCACGAAAATTTAGGCAAGGGATATATTGGACTTGATGCCTTCACTATGTTACTAAGGGACAAGAGGTTCTTTAATGTCCCCTTTGTCCTGGAAACGCCAAAAGTGGATAACGACGCTAACGACAAGAAGAACCTGAGGATCATAAGAAAAATAGTGGGGGATATATAAATGAAGAGAAAAATATTTTCGATTTTCGGGCTGGTCTGTATCGTGGCGTTCTTTCTGCCATGGCTAAAGGCCTGCGACAGGGTCGGCAGCGGTTTTGAGCTACTCATACTCGACTCCATTAAGAGCTTTGCAACAAGTTCGCTCTCCTCCCTCAATACCGGCCTTCTTCTGCTCTTGGTCCCTCTCTACGCCATCATTGTGGCGTGGCTTTTAAGGCCGGAGCATTGCACAAGGTCGTTTAAGTTCCTCTTCGGGTTCTTGGCCCTCCTTTCCGTCTGGAACTCAGGCATTTGGGGCGGCCTTGTAATAAGTGCTCTTAAAGAGGAGTTCGGAACAACGAGTCATATCCACGCAATGAAGATGGCAAGGCTTTCAGCCATCGCCATAATAGGCGCCATTGCCCTCATTGTATTTCTCGTAAGATGGCTAAGGACCAAGAAATTCAATTGGGGATGGTCTCTGGCGGTTCTGATCATTCCAATCTTTCCTGCGCTAGGCATTGGTTTTACAATGAAGCCAAACTTCTATGGACTCTGGATATACACAGGCGCTCTAATAGTTCTCTTCATCGGCGCCGTTTGGGACGGTATCAAGCCATACGCTAATCCCTCTGAACTTCACGATTGAGGGTGTTCCTTTGTGGATCTGTAAGGTCTGCGTAGCGCAGGTCAAGCATCGGGCCGAGCGCGTTATCAAGGCCCTTCAAATAGATCGACTGGTAAGGGGGATCGGTCCTGTGTGACGCAAAATAGTTCCTGAACCTTTCTGCTATGTCTCTGTTAGCAAAGTTTATCACCGGACCATACGTCTTCATGGTACTGTCCAGCAGGCATCTTAAGAACAGGCATCCGTCCGAAGGCGTCGTTTCTAGCGATCTTAGTATCTCAAGGAATCTTTTCACGAAATCGCCGCGTTTAAAACCGTTCAGTGAGTTAGGCAAACATAATAGTAGGTCGGATAAGAATTCTAACACGTAGAACGATAATAACAGGCGGCGGCGTCAAAATTTACATCATTTAAAGTATTTTAGAACTTTGCCAGAACGTCTTCGAATGTCGGATTACCTATCTCTTCGATATAGTAGCGGACCCTCATTGCAGGCTTGTCGAGCTTGATGACCCTGCGGATATCTATTGGGCTTGCGACCAGTATCACATCACACGGAGTTGCCTTGACCGTCTCTTCCAGGTCGTTTAGCTGATCCTTATAATAACCTAAGGCTGGGAGTAGATTTCCCATGTGAGGATATTGCTGATAGGCCTTCTTTATCGAACCAACGGCGTAGGGCCTTGGGTCAACGAGTTCAGCCGCCCCGAACTCCTTGGCGGCAACGACCCCGGCGCCAAAGCTCATGCCCCCGTGGGTGAGAGTTGGGCCGTCTTCAATTACAAGGACGCGTTTTCCCTTTATCGCCGCTGGGTTTTCGACCGTTAACTTGGAGGCGCCGTTTATGATGAGCGCGCTCTGGTTGCATTCGCGGATATTTGCAAGAAGCGTGTCGAGTTGCTCTTTGTTAGCTTGTTCGTACTTGTTTATAACAAGGACGTCGGCATCGATAAAGTTGACCTCGCCGGGGTAATACTTTCTCTCATGCCCGGCGCGTAGCGGGTCAAGAACGGTTATGTGCAGGTCCGGAACGTAGAACGGAACGTCGTTATTTCCGCCGTCCCAAATGATAACGTCGGCCTCTTTTTCGGCCTGACGCAAGATCTTTTCGTAATCAACGCCGGCATAAACGACCAATCCTTCGTCGATGTAAGGTTCATACTCCTCGCGCTCTTCTATCGTGCACTTGTGGTCGTCCATGTCCTTATAGCTGGCGAATCTCTGGGCTATCTGCTCTGTCAGGGCGCCGTAGGGCATCGGATGACGTATGGCCACCACCTTCCTTCCCTTCTTTTTGAGGGTTGAGACGATCTTTCTGGAGGTCTGGCTCTTTCCGCAACCTGTCCTCACCGCGCATACGGCAACAACTGGTTTGGTCGACTTTATCTGGGTGTGAAGAGAGGAGAGGAGCGTGAAGTCGGCGCCCGCCGCAAGGGCTATGGCGCTTTTTTGCATCACCGTTTCGTAAGAGACGTCCGAGTATGAAAAGAAGACCTCATCAATTTTTTCGTTGGCTATAAGATCGGCAAGCGTCTTTTCTGAATGAATGGGAATTCCCCTTGGATAAAGGCGGCCCGAAAGATCTGCCGGATATTTTCTCCCTTCGATGTTCGGGATCTGCGTTGCCGTGAAGCCCATTACTTCGTAGTTGGGGTTGTTTCTGAAGAAGACGTTGAAATTGTGAAAGTCCCTTCCTGCCGCGCCCATGATCAAAACTCTTTTCTTGGTCATAAAGTATCCTTTTAAGGTTTTTTAAATCCGGTAATTTCTAGCAGAAGATGTTTTTTTATGCAAGCACCGCATAAAATTAGCCCGACTTCCGCAACTGGGGGCGGAAGTCGGGTTAACCTCACTTACAATCATAGCCTCTTTCCATCCATTCAGTGCGGCCAACGTGTCCGCACGTATGTATATATGCCTTGAGTGGAAACTGAGGCTAAGTTCGGATCTGGAAAATGAGCTTTTCTTGAAAAAAGGTTGCAAGTCCTCATAAACTTTATCAACTTTTGACAGGAAAGTGGTTTTGAAAGTCCAGCAGGCCCATTTCATGATATGGTTTTTTGACCCTGTTTTTGGGCGATTTCATGCCTTCTTATACCACTACCTGAGCTAAAGGCCTAATCAAACGCTGACATGTTGAAATTGTCAGATCCGAACAAAACGCACACACCCAAAACTGTAGCGTTTCCGTCACCCCTGTAAATCTTGACTCCGTCTTGTGGTTATAATTCAATATCAGAAAATGCCAGAGAGGAGGATGTTGGCCACCTCTCCGGCCATCTGAATAAATCCACATCATTCTTCGTAGTGATAATCACTACAACGGCGACCATTGCATGAATCGAATAAGGTCATACCATAATTGACCTGGTCGCAGTGCACATTCTTACCAAATGGCACACCACTGCAATCAATTGGTTTCTCTGCCGATTTTTCAGCTACGGTCTGAGCTTGTTCCACAAATTGTCTTGCTCGATTCCTGAGAGCATTTAGGTCCATATTGTCATATCTTCCTTCTCAGTAGAAATGATCGAAATGATACCCTGCTTTGAACAGTTCGTTGCCGCGGATAGTTTCTTCCGTATATTCGCGTCCGAACATCAAGTCTACGATAAAATCGTATATGCCTGTTCTTGAAGAAATCTCTCGCTCAGCGACACTTTTTGCGCAAAGAAACCTAAAGGCATCTTCTTCACTGAGCACATCCGGGAAACCTGTAAGCGCCGCAACTTTTCTATACTCGTCATTTCCAGAAATGGGTACGCTGATGCCGCATTCCGTAATGGTTGTTGATCCATAGCACTTACCATCGCTCTCATAACCGCTTGGGAAACATGGTGGTCTGGCATAATATGTAGCAACTTCTCTTGTGACACATTTTGTAGACATAAAAAGTCCTCCTTAAAATTGTTGTTACGGTTAAATGAAAAATAGAATGACAACGAGAATATGATTGGGCGTTACGCCCACCAGATGTGGAAAAATGAGTGTGTAAACATACAGGGGCCGCGGGTTTTATTGCCCCTGCAATCGTTTATAGAACTTTTGAAAAATACCGTTTCCATATTTCAACTCTCTTGAGCCACGCGTAATCGTGGCAATTGATGCCGAAAGCTTATCTCGAATCACCCTTTGCGGAACACCCCCGATAAGCCCACAAACTATCTGCCACCGTTTTGCCAATTCCCCGTGTTCAGCCGGTGTTAATAAGGTTTTTAACAAAACATTTGCCTCATTAGCTCCTCTTGCCGAAGCCACCATCCTTGCCAACTCTTTCTTCCATGCATCTTTCATGCACTCACGAACTAGTGCATAAAAGCAATCCTGTCAAGCATTATTTTCAAAGCGGCCTCCTTTTATAATGGCCACAAATGGTGAAAATAGGTTCGAACTTTGTTCCAGATGGGGCCGCCAATCAGGGTAAGTGGGGCCTAGTGACAGCCCATGCAACCATGCGAGATTTGACGGAAATCAAATTCTCTAAAGCGCAACGATCCTCAATGGTTATCATCTTGCCTTCCACTTTAATGAGTTTTTGTGCGCGCAGGCGCTGAAGCCCGCGTGAAAAAGTCTCCTGTGTGATATTTAATTGCGAGGCAAGCTCCCCCTTTTTGAGCGGGAGCTCAACGGAAACTTTTTCGCCGGACGTTCTATTCTTTACGAGCGACAGGATATATTCAGCTATCCTTGTCGTGGCGTCTTTGAGCGTCAGGGAATGGATCTGCTCGACCATAACGTGCAGGAGCATCGAGAGATTTCCGATGATCTTGACCGACAACTGCGGGTTGTTCAAAAGTATGTCTTTGAACTCCTTTACGGGTATGAATATGAGCTCTGTCTCATCGACCGCTTCGGCGTTTGCAGGGAATATCCCCATCCCGAACGCCGCCGCCTCGCCGAAACAATCGTTCTCATGAAAGGTGTGGAGAAGGTGTTCCTTCCCTTCGGGAGAGAGCTGAAATATCTTTGCCGCGCCCCCGACGATTATATATATGCCCCTCGCCTCATCACCCTGATTGAAAATAAGCATTCCGTCGGAGTATTTCTTCGCCCTTGCTATCAAGGCCATCTTATCCAGTTCATCCCTTGAAAGGCCGGAAAAGAGCCTGCTTTTTTGAAGGCCATTGACAATTGGCATATTTGTTTATCTAATGCGGTCTTAACCATTAATCAAGGGGATACTTATGGAGAAATTCTTCAGACCAAAAAGCGTGGTTGTCGTCGGCGTTTCCGAATCGCCGAGGAATCTTTCAAAGAACATCGTCGCGAACCTTTTGGAGTTCGGCTTCAAGGGGATAATCTATCAGGTCGGAAGGGAAGAGGGGACCCTTTTCAGCCGGAAGATATACAACTCCATAATGGAGATAGAGGACCCGATTGAGCTGGCGGTGATTTTGACGCCGGCGCCGACCATTCCGGCCATCGTGGAGGACTGCGGCAAAAAGGGTATTCGACACGTCATCATAGAATCGGCAGGATTCAGGGAATATGGCGAGAGCGGCCGCAAGATAGAGGACGAGATAGTAAGGGTGGCAAAGAAACACGGTATCCGCTTTATCGGCCCCAACTGCATCGGGACCATGGATATTTATTCCGGGCTCATGACCTCGTTCCTGGGAATGAAGGACACGTTCAAGCGCGGCAAGATATCGGTGATAACCAATAGCGGAGGGGTCGGTTTTTCGTATCTGACCATCTTCAAGAACGAGGGTTTGGGTCTTTCTAAATTTGCGAGCATCGGCAACAGGATAAACGTGAACGAGAACGACATGCTTGAATATTATCTGAAAGATGACGAGACCGATATTATCGCCATGTATCTGGAGGGGATCAGCGACGGCAAGCGTCTGATGGAGCTTGCAAGGAGCTCAAAAAAACCTATCATTATCCACAAGGCGAACATAGGGACCCATGCGAGGTCGATAGCCGCCACTCACACCGCCTCTCTTTCCAGCGACGATTCGGTGGTCTCCGCAGCGTTCAAACAGTGCGGCATTATTCGCGTCAGGGACAAGGAGTCGATACTTAATTCGCTTAAGATACTTCCAATGCCGCCGCTTAAAGGCAACAATCTGGCCATTATCTCAAGGTCCGGGGGGTACGCCATAGTTGCGGCAGATATTTCGGAAAACGTTGGTTTTGAGCTTGCTCCTTTGAGCGAGGCCCTCAAGAAGAATATCGAAAAGAAGATGCGCGGGAACGTTATAAAGATAACCAACCCCATAGATGTAGGCGACCTTTTTGATTACGGCATGTACATAAAGATTATAGAAAAGATGTTGCAGCAGAAGAATGTGGACGGGGTCGTGTTCATGCACATTTACTTGAGCGCGGAAGAGGGGGAGATGACGAGGAGCCTTCTAAAGAACATCTCCGAACTTACCAAGAAATATAACAAACCTGTCGGCGTGTGCGTTGCCACCGACGAGGACGAGTTCCAACGTCTCAGAAAGGACGTATCGTTCCCGATCTTTCCGGTCCCTTCGGCGACCATGTACGCCATGGCGAGGTCCCGCGATTTTTGGAGGCGTCAGTGTGAAAAGCGGCATTCAGTTTCGGAGAAGAGCGCCAGCGTTCCTAAGGGTGCCAAGGCAAGAGTGGCTAAGGTAATAAAGCTTTGCAAAAAACAAAAAAGAAATCCGCTGATCCATGAGGCTATGGACATATTCAAGGCTTATGGAATTTCTGTGGTTGACGGTGTGTTGGCCAGGAGTGCGGACGAAGCAGTTAGGGCGGCGAAGAAGTTCCGCTATCCGGTCGTTATGAAGATAGTGTCGAACGAAATATCCCACAAGACCGACTTTGGCGGGGTTCATTTGAACATAAGGGGAGATGAACATGTTGTGGATGCATATAAGGAGATGATGAAAGGCGCTTCTCGCGCACTGTCATCCCTGCGGAAGCATGGACCTAGAGCGGGTGAGAGAGGTCCCCGCTTTCGCGGGGATGGCATAGAAGGTGTTCTGGTCCAGCCGATGTTAAAGGACGGATGCGAGCTCATCCTTGGCACAAAGATGGACCCGAACTTTGGTCCCACGGTCCTTGCGGGTCTTGGCGGAATATTTGTGGAGATATTGAAGGACTCACGTGTTCGGGTCTGTCCGTTCGATCATGTCGAGGCGGGCGAGATGCTCACAGAGCTTAAAGGCTATTCCATACTCAAAGGTGCGCGCGGCGGAAAGCCTTACGATACGGACGTTGTAGAAAAGTCCCTATTAAGGCTCTCCAGACTTGCCACCGATTTTCCCGAGATAAAAGAGATAGACATGAACCCGTTCTATCTGCTTCACAAAGGCAAGGGGGGGGTTGCATTGGATGCGAGGGTGATACTATGAAAAAAACTATAAAAAGAATAGGCGTTCTGACCGGCGGCGGTGATTGCCCGGGGTTAAACGCGGTCATCAGGGCAGTTGCCAAGAAGGCGATGAACGACCACCGAATGACCGTGCTGGGGATTGAGGACGGATACGAGGGGTTGATAGAAGGAAGGGCGAAGGACCTAATCTACTCGAGCGTTTCCAACATCCTTGCCGTCGGGGGAACCATACTTGGCACCTCCAACACGGCAAACCCTTTTGAGTATGCGGTGATCGAAGGGGGCAAGGCAGTTAAAAAAGATGTTTCGAAAAAGGTCGCGGAGAATTTTGAGAAGTGGGGGCTAGACGCCCTTGTTGCGATAGGCGGTGACGGCACATTGACCGTTGCGCACAAGTTGGAGAAGATGGGGCTTCCGGTGGTCGGAGTTCCAAAGACGATAGACAACGACCTTAACGCCACCGACCTGACCTTCGGCCACGATTCGGCGGTCCAGGTCATAAGTAACGCCATAGACAATCTTCATGCCACCGCGCAGTCGCATCACAGGGTCATGGTCGTTGAGGTAATGGGGCGCTACGCCGGATGGCTTGCCCTCCGAGGCGGACTTGCAGGAGGGGGAGACGTTGTCCTGATACCTGAGATGCCATTTAGCATGGACGCCGTAATTGAGACGATAAACGATCGCAGAGGGTCGGGAAGACGTTTTTCGATAGTCGTCGTTGCAGAAGGGGCCCACGAAAAGGGAAGGGACCTTGTTGTTAGGCAGAGGATAGAGGACAGCCCCGATCCCATAAGACTCGGCGGCATCGGCAAATACGTCGCCGACATAATAGAACAGAGGACCGGCGTCTCATCCAGGATAGTCGTTCTCGGTCATCTTCAGAGGGGCGGCACTCCGACCGCGTTCGACAGGCTCCTTGCTACGCGCTTTGGCGCCGCGGCGGCCGCGCTCGTCGCTGAAGGCAAATTCGGCAGGATGGTGGGGCTCAAAGGAGGCGAGATAAAGGACTCATCCCTTCTCGACGCGATAGGTAAATTAAAGACCGTCCCGCCCGATCACGAGCTCATAAGGACCGCCAAGTCCTTAGGCACATTCTTCGGATAATCATCCGGGGAGACCCACCGCGTGTGTCCACGGAATTTATTTCATTTTGGGAAAATATCTGTTATACCGTTTCTAATATGTGGCTCTCGCCAAAACGATCCGAAAAGGCAAAGAAGGCAAAGATCAAGAAGATCTGGAAGTGGCTGAAAATAACTGTATTTTTTGCCGTATGTTTCACCCTGTTCGGCGTCTGGTATCTGAACCACCTCACCCGTTCAATAGAACAGCGTTTTGAACTTTCGCAGAAATGGAAGATACCTTCAAAGGTATATTCCGATGCCGAATATCTTTACCCCGGCGTGGGCCTTTTACATAAGGGTCTACAACTAAAGCTAAACCGCCTTGGTTACCGGGACACTGGCGATAAGATAACCGGTCCCGGCGACTACGCGTTCGGCAAGGGTTATATCGACATCTATCTCCACGATTTTGATTATCCGGACGATAAGTTCACAGGATTTTCCATAAGGCTTACGCTCGACGGCGAAACGGTCTCAAAGATAAATAATATTACAAATGAGGAAGAACTTTCAACGGTGAGGCTGGAGCCGGAGCTTATCGCCCCCGTTTTTTCCGATGAGATGGAGGACCGCACCCTTGTCACAATGAAAGAGGTGCCGCAGCATCTTATCGAGGCGGTCGTCCTTATCGAAGATGAACGTTATTTCAAACATAAGGGTGTGGACCCAACAGGCATAGCGCGCGCGGCGGTGAAGGACCTCTTTGCGATGAGGATAGTTCAGGGGGGCTCGACGCTCACGCAACAGCTTGTTAAAAACTATTTTCTTCACAGCAGGAAGACGTTCACAAGAAAGATAAACGAGGCGCTCCTTGCGATGATACTCGAACGCCGGCACACAAAGGCCGAGATACTCGAGGCATACCTGAACGAGATATACCTGGGCCAGCGCGGACGTTCCAGCGTTATGGGGGTGGGAGAGGCCTCGAAGCTCTATTTTGCAAAGAACGTGGACCAACTAACGCTTGGCGAATGCGCGCTTTTGGCCGGCATGATAAGATCCCCGAGCGAATATTCGCCATTCAAGCATAAAGAAAAGGCGAGCGTCCGCCGCGATTTCGTCCTTGATAAGATGTATAGCGAAGATCTCATCACCGCGCGAGAGCTTGCCGACGCCAAGGCCGAGGCCATAAATCCGCCTGAAAGAACCACTCAGCCGGTAAAGGCGCCTTATTTTATAGATTTCGTCAAACAGCAGATAGTCGACCTTTATCCGGCCGACGTGCTTGAGAGCGAAGGGCTTAAAATATTCACTACGATCGACATGACCGCCCAGCTCGATGCCGAATCGGCTGTGGATAACGGGCTCAAAAAACTTGAAACAACCTATGCCTCGATCCTTCCCAAGGACCACGAGGGCCCCCTTGAAGCGGCTCTCGTCGTCATTCAACCACAGACGGGTTACATAAGGGCGCTGGTAGGCGGCAGAGATTTCTATTCGAGCCAGTTCAATCACGTGACACTTGCAAAGAGGCAGCCCGGTTCCACTTTCAAGCCGTTCGTATATCTTACCGCCTTCGACCCCAAGAGGAGCAAGACCCCGTTCGCGCCATCCACCTATGTTGAAGACAAGGCCTTCACGGTAGAGGCGGCGGGGAAGGATTGGACGCCGTCAAACTATGACAAAAAGGAGCACGGGCGTGTCACATTGCGCAAGGCGCTTGAACAGAGCTATAACATTGCAACGGCGAAACTAGCTATAGAGGCGGGGCTTGATAACGTCGTCAAGACCGCGCGCGATATCGGGATAAAGAGTGACCTCATGGCGGTGCCAAGTCTTTCGCTCGGATCCTTTGAGGTAACGCCTTTGGAGCTTGCCTCGGCCTATACGGTATTTCCCAACGGAGGTGTCAAGGCAGAGGCGATATCTATCATAACCATAGTCGATAAGGACGGAAAAGTACTTGATAAACGTTCGATTGAAATGAAACGAGTTTCCGACGCAGGCCCTGTTTATCTTACAACCGACGTTATGAAGGGTGTTGTGGACCACGGCACCGCGGCCTCGGCGAGGAGACTTGGATTTAAAGGCATAGCCGCCGGTAAAACAGGGACCACAAGTGATTATCGCGATGCATGGTTCGTGGGATTTGCGCCGCAACTTCTGGCCCTTTCGTGGGTCGGGTATGATGACAACGCCCGGATAAATATGAGCGGCGCTCGTGCGGCGCTTCCCATCTGGGCCTCTTTCATGAGGGATTATGTTGGCAACGATCAGGAAGATTTTGCTCGACCGGGCGATGTGATTCTGGTAAATATCGACCCGGAAACCGGACAGCTCGCGACGAAGAACTGTCCCGAGACGTCGTTCGAACCATTCGTAGAAGGATCGGAACCCAACGAACCATGCGCGTTACATCCTGCCACAGGTCTTCTAAAGAAAATATTTGGAAACTGATTCTGCCTCTTGCTTCATGCCTCCTGCTTCTCTCCGCCTGTGCCGGAGTTTCCAATAAATCTGCGCCCAAACGCTTTATCTCCAAGCCCAAAATAGAGCGAGTGGAGGAGACCGGCGCCAAGAAAGAGGTGATCCGCCCCGAGCCCAAGCCCTTGATGATAGCCTCGACTCCAAAGGCCCGTGCATCGGTCAAGGTGGTTGAAGAGGGTAGAAGAGAGATGGCCGCCGGAAATTTTGAGGTCGCCGAGAAGCAGTTTCAGGAAGCTATCAATATCGATCCCAATAACGGCATTGCCTATTATTACCTTGCCCGTTCCGAGTTCGAGCTGGAAAAATATGAGCAGGCAAGCGGAATACTTGACAAGGCCGAAGATCTTCTGGCGGGCTCAAAGGAGTGGCTTGAGGCGGTGGCAACGCTTCGTGATATGATCAAGGAGAAATCCCAACGGCCAAATCACAATGACGAATAACATCACAACGTTTCAATTCCCAATAATTGGGCATTGAGATTTGGATATTCATTGGTCATTGGATTTTTTTCGCGAAACGAGGTATCCATCTAGGCACCAAAGCTTTATACCTTTTATATTCATCGCGGTACCTGTCCTCTAGCGAAGGCTCTTCAAAGGCCATGACCCAAAAGTGTACGCAAAGCGAAAGTATCACCGCGTAGAAAAGGAGCGGTACCGATCTTAAGAAGATAACCTCTCCCCAGAGTATCAAAAGCCATCCAAGTATGAACGGATTTCGCATGTATCTGTAGGGTCCCGCCACGACCATTCCGTCGGGCGACGAATAGGGTGCCGGATGCCCTTTGCCCGGGACAAGGAGCAGGAACGAGCAGTAGGCCGCAAGGGGGGCTCCGAACAGCATGAGTAGAACGCCGAAATACTTGAACCAGCCAAGGGGTATCGGGGGGGCGAGGTAATCAAGCTGAACCGCGAAATAGGGCCCCGCAACAAGTGCTATGAAAAGAAGGATCGTGCCGATCACTATGGTCTTAAACTCGATCATCAATCGGCGATTATACTCCTTAACTTCTTGCTCGACAACAGCTTATTTTAGACGCATATATCTTCCCATGAGGCATATCATTATCTTTTCAACGGCCCCTTCCGAGAAAGAGGCGGCAAGAATAGCCAAGGCGCTTGTCGGCAAAAAACTCGTTGCATGCGTAAACATGGTCCCAAAGCTCCGCTCTATTTACAGGTGGAAGGGGAAGATATTCGACGAACCCGAAGTCTTAATGATTATGAAGTCCCAAAAGAAGCTATTCGGTCAGATCAAGAAAGAGCTTAAAAAGCTCCATTCATACGAATGCCCCGAATCGATAGCCATGGATATTGCCGATGGCTTGCCTGATTATCTGAAATGGATCTACGATAGCACGAGATAAGCCTATCCTTCGCCGATAAGCTTGCTCTTTAGAACATGGCTGAAGCCGAGTCCGGCGTGGATCAAGAGCTTGCGAGCGGAATCTTGGCTCCTTTTCTGCGCGGCGAAGGCCTCGTTTAGAATAGCCTCTCTTATATCTACCGGATGATATTTCTTGCTAACGATCTTCTTTTCGATCTTTTCGAGGTTCTTTAGAAACTCGACCATGTCCTCTACCGAATAGCCCATTAAATAGAGCATCCTTCCGGCAAAGCCGTCTGCGTTGGCTTCGTCTTCGCGGCGAATGGCCATCAGCTCATCATATGAATTTCCCGTGAGCTCCTCTTCAGAAGGCAGCGGCGACACCATATGTCCCCATTCGTGGGCCATGATCCCGGCAAGCAGGTCTTCTCTGTCCTTATACTTTTCTAGGAAATCGACGCCTACATAAACAATGTCGTCTTCATCTACACACGCGGTGCGGCCCTTGGTAGCGGCAAGGCGTTTGGCCTGTTTCTTGGTGATCGACTCAAGTTTCTTTCTTATCTTTTGAAGCGTCCCTTTTTCTGCAAAGAGCGCAGCTATCTCCGGGGGTATGGAATCGAGGTCGAGCTCCTCCGGTTTTGGATCGCCAAGAAGTTTACGCAGTTTTGCGCGGACCTCGGAAGAATCACCAATGTATCCCGCGGTCGCGATCACGCGCGCAAGAAAGTTCGGAGATATTCCTATTCCGATATTTGGGACCTTGTCTACTGGCATAGATATACTTACACCTCTTACTACTATTATCGGCAGAACGACACCAAAAGTTGCTCATAAAATACATTGTCTGTTCGGAATCCCTAATTCCGGACATGTAATCTGTTCTGAAATCTGAACACTGCCACATGGCGCAATTCGCAACCTATTGAAAAATAAGAGCTTCACCTAAACGCTACTCTTGGCACGAAAATTGTCAAGATGAAGTTCGAAAACCACAGAGAGCAAACAAACATGGGGAGGCGCTATGACAACTATGATGAAAGGGATACATCAGAAGAATTTATTTTCGCACATGAAGACGGTCGGAGTCTACGTTCCGGAGGAGAGGAAGTATCGGGCGCTCAGCGAATGCTTACCGTAGGTAGAACTAGCGGAAGTAGCGAACCGGCATCGGTAGAAGCTTACGGATATCAACCGTGGTGCGTCGCTCAATCTGCGGTTGCATCTTGGGGCATTTATTATGCAGACGATGGACGGGCTGACAGACCGGAAGACGGAAGAGACGGTAAGGTATCATGCCGGGGTGCGCTTGTTGTGCGGCGTGGATGGGACGGCGGAGACGATCGATCACACGAGTATCGAGGATTTTCGGAACACAGTTGGGCCGGAGGTGGCAGAGGAGCTGAACAAGATCATCGTGAGATATGCTGTGAAGGAAGGATTTACAGGGAGCAAGACATGTTCGTCGGATACAACGGTACAGGAGGCTCCGATTCAGCAAGCCGCGGGCGAGGTCGGGGGAAGCGTGTATCACAAAGGGGCAGATGGCAATGTTGGGTACCAATCTAAGCAAATTGCTCAGGGATTTGAGAGGAGATGTTCAGATAGCGGTGGCCGTGTGACAGAGGAAGAGATAAACAGGGAGGCTACGGGGGATGGTGACAGAGAAAAAACGTTCGGATCGTCTGAAAAAGAAAACAGGGATCCTAAAAACGTTTTTTTAAAACACTATTTCCCTAATTTCAACTAGGAAAAAGATTGACTCCTATTTATAGTCCTCATCGTCGGCAAATATCTTTTGCCTGTTATTTCCACGCACAATGATATGATAAAAAGCCCCCGGAAATTCTATTCGCGGCTTGCGTGTCATACGGCGTATGGCTATGCCCCCTTTTTACGTAGGCACATTTTTGTCAATAGCTAATTAGGAAAGCCTGACCCCTTTTTTTATTATGTCCGTCAACAAAACGACAAATCAATCTGTGTTGAATTTTTATCAGCAACAGATATTTTCTGAAGGCAATTTGAGAGAGCTTAAGGGCCGTCTTTTGATTTTGCCGGAAGGAGTTCGTCGGCATATAGAAATGCTTGTTAATCTATATTTTGGAGCTAAAAGCTCGCTTTCCGTTCGCGAGTATTTTGAAATTGATCCTAGCGATTTTTCGCGTTTGCAGGAATTGTTGGCCGAAGTAACGCCCAAGATATTGTGCATCATGGTTGAAGGGGTTGAGAGCGGCAATATCGATTTGATAGCTCTTGATAAATCATGGCACGAGCTTGCGGGTTTGATGTTGGTTTATAAAGATGCTTTGCCGGCAGAGTTGATATCGTGGAAAAGTTTGGTGGATTTGGAAAGCTATAGATGGCGGGAGAGCGATAAGTATGTGAAAGCCGCTACGAGCGGGGCCGCGAATTTGCTGGCGAAAAAGGCAATGTCTGGAGTGCCGGCACTTTTTGGAAGAAAAGCACCCATCCTGAAAACAATAAATGATGTAGCGGTCAGGTTTGCAGATTACTACCATCTGAAGAGAGGAGTAGGTGATTTTCTGTTAGAGCAAACGTTGGACGATATAGAGGAAGTTCTTTGGGGTATCGTAGATCACACCGGAGCCGTAAGCATAAAAGATGTCGGGAAGCTTGGATTTAGCGAGTTCAGGAAATTTTTAATAGAGCAGGCGGAGTTGAACGATAACATGAGTTTTAGGACGCCTTACGCGTCTTTGCTAAAAGAGCCTCGTTTTGGGCCGCTTTTTGAGGTGCTTTACGGTCGTGCGAGCGGAAAAGCGGTTTCATATATTTTGTTCACAGATTTGCGTGATTTAGCCCGCGATTTCATATCGGAAATGATAGATATAGACGAAGACGCGATAGTAGAGAGGTCGATAAATAGCGAGAGCGGCAGGAGGCGGCTGGCCGGAATAATTTTAGACGACAAATACAAGCTTCAAATCAGATCAGATTTAATCAAAGCTGTTGGCAGAGTTTCAAAAGCATATGTTTCTACCGAAAGAATCGAGGGGATTAGCGATTATATATCGACAATAAACTATTTTAACTGGGCGGAGACCGGACATAACGTTGCCAAGGCTGGAACTGCGGCGTTAGGGATATTGGAAGAGATTGGAATACAGGCAACGGGATATAAAGCAGAAGGAAAGCCAAAGAGCGCAAAGCTTAAGGATCAGATAGAAGGCAATTTGGCGGAATTAGAAGAACTTGCCAGGGCCGAAAGTTATTGGTCAAGCATAGACAAGGGAATTAGAAGCAGTTTAAGGGGGTACGTAGAAAAAAGTGCAAGAGAATTAAGGGAATCTTTAGGCAAGGTAAAGAGCGAAGAGGAATTTGATAAATATCTAGAAAAATTGCGCAAATTTTTAAATCAGCGGCTTAACTTTTTGGTAGAAGGTTCTGGATTTAGGCTTCTTATGGATAAGTCAGGCGGGTCGCGAATCGATCGAGATCTGGCAAGGGGTTTATCTTCGATAATGTCTGGTATTTCGCCGTCCTACAGGAAATCGTTAGACCGTCTTATCTATGTCGCAGATATTGTTTATCATGCCAAAGGTATGGGAGAAGCAGTAATAGATAATCGTGAGCCGAAGGCAAGAGATAAAGATTTAAGCGCCATGATATCAAATCTTGCGGGAGCGCTTGACGAGACGAGATTTGCGTTATGGTACAAGTACAAGAGCCACGGCGCTTTATCGAGATTAATCGCTAACGCAGAAGAAGCAAGAAGCATGGGAGATATAGTAGAGATAAGGCGGGCGTGTTTGGCGCTGCGATTGATAAAAGGGAAATTAATGGGAGCTGAAAGCAGTGAAGACATAAACAAGGCGATATCGATTTTGATAAGGGAGTTAAGAGAGAATCGTGTAATTTACAATGGGTTGGAATCTGCCGAAGTGGACGGCATCGAGGCGTCGATAAATCTGCTTCAGACGACGCTCGAGATAGTTGTTTTGAGCATGGCGTTAAAAGGCTCAGGAATAGGAGCTGGGGCGGCAGGCGCTGGCGCAGAAACCGTTTCGTGGGTTACAAGATCTTTGCGTGGATTTGGGCTTGGAGCGTATAGCTCAACTATGGAGAATATAGTGGGAAGAGCAACAGATCAAGCTGGGATAACGTCAACTACATTCGAGGACTGGCTAAAGGATGCGGTAGCGACTGGTTTATCGATGGCGATAACAGGCTTGCTGCCGGCGACAGCGGGAGGCGGCAGGAATTTAATCGAGAACGTATGGCGCAGGTATACGGTAAATGGTTCTCGATCCGCGTTTACATTTTTAAGAGACACAGGTGTTGAGATATCTGAAGAGATGATCGATCAATACGTACGTGAAGCGTTTAATGGCAACTATGACGTGATGACATTGAATCAGGTTTTAGAAACCGTATTAGTATGTCTAGCCGGCGGCGGATTAAAAGTGGGAGCGGTTGCCGAAGCGATAGCCGGGGATAGAAGAGGCATCGTAGATAAGTCCGGAGGCCAGGGAGAGGGGGAAGTCCGTCATCCCGACGAGACCAGTCATCCACGCGCAGGCGGGGATCTAGTGCATCCAGATGCGACCGCAACACCAACTGCGGCAGTTCAAACAACCGCAGTCACCCCTCCGGGAACGGACTTAAGTTATGGAGTAACGGAGGCAGATAAAATAGCAAATGCGATGGCCAGGGTCGAAACAGACCCCAAATTTGTCGCAGAACATATAGGGGATTTTGGGATAACCAACCAAACCGCCCCTGTTGCAATAGCAACAGCGATCGCTAGTAAAGATAGTAAAGCAATTTCTAAGCATATCAAACAGTTTGGTATCATTAAAGAAACCGACCGAATAAAAATAGCGAAGATAGCCGCCGTGCAGAATGGAAGGGGGACTTCAGCCCGTATCCAAGACTACGGCATAAAAGATCAGGCCGAATTAGTAGCGATAGCG
>PCWZ01000077.1 GCA_002796305.1 Deltaproteobacteria bacterium CG11_big_fil_rev_8_21_14_0_20_49_13 | reverse complement strand
ATGGAGAGGCGCTTCACGTTTGACAGATATTGAATTGGGGTTCTCTCTGGCCAATACTTGTGGGTAATTGAAAGGTTCGCTAGGCGCTTACGATTTAGCTGTGTCATATTTGCCCCCTTGTTTATGGAGGCATATTATCATTCCCGCTCTAAAAATAAACCCGATTCTGCACTTTCTACAAGGTTTTTAGAGATGCCCATATTTGAATCGATCACAGTTTGAACTGCAAGGTGTGGTCGCCTATCGCTATCTGATCGCCATCGGAAAGGACGTGTTCTTTTACGCGTTCATGGTTCACGATAACGCCGTTAGAGCTGTTAAGATCCAGCATTACATATTCATTGCCGGTCTGTTTCACAACGGCATGCTGTCTTGATACCTTGCCATCTTTTAAAATGATGGTGTTCGAATTGGCGCGGCCTATCGTTGTCTCTTTCCTAAGCTTATATTCCTGATTCACATGCCCACCCTCTATAATGATCAGTCTTGCCGCGCCGGAAGGTGTAGAGGTTTCGGCGGCGGTCTTTTTTGTTATGTCTATCGAAGATTCAGAAGGAGTACGGCTTGCATCCTCTTCCGGAGCAAAGTAATCTTCTCCCTCGGTTTCTATATTATAATCCGAACCTTCAAGCAGATTGGGGGTCGTTGCCTGTTTTGTAGGCTTTGTTTTTTGTTTTTTTATAGATGGTTCGGCGCTCTCTACGAAACCTTCTTCGTCCTCGAAGATGGCCTTATATCGGTCGATGTTGCCGCTCACCGCCCCAAGCACTTTTTCGAACTTTCCTATCTTGTCGAGCTCGTCGTTAGACAGACTTGTAAAATTAGCGTCATCATGTTCGCCAAGCTCGTGGCGGAACTTAAGCTCTTCAAGGACCTCTTTGTGCTGTTCCAAGCTCTCTGTTATTCTTGAGCGCGTTTCGTAAAGGGTCGAGAGCTCTTTGTCTATATCGCCCTTCTTCTCCAAAAGGGCGTTTGTTGCCTCGTTGAGCTTTTGGACGTATTCCTGTTTTACCTTCTGATAAACGGAAGGGGAGACATCGTTCTTTTTGGCCTCGATCTTATCAAGCCTTTCGCGAACCAGACCGCGCTCCTGTTTGAGCTTGTTCGCATCATCTAAAAGGGCCTGATTTATCGGGAACGAAAGTTCGTTATCTGTTGCCATGTATGTTATAAGTTAGCGAAATGCTTGAGAATTGTCAACTATTAAAAAATCGGTCAGATTTTTGCGGACCCCCCAAATAAATAGGGCCGGTTAGCACCATTGCTACCGGCCCTTGAAAAGGGGGTTTAGTCAGCTCTTTAACGAGCCTTCTATATATATTATCGGTTGGCCGGTACCCTGAAGTTGCTTACTTTTAAAAAATATTTTAGACCCCCAAAAACCTTTAAATTCATTGCAATTTTGGGGGGGTTTGTTAGACGGGAAGAACCTAGGAGACACAAATGGATCCATCATACCAAGACCGGCTGAAAGAGACGGTAGAGTTCATCAAGGCAAAGACCAGGGTCGCCCCGCAGATACTTGTGATCTTAGGGAGCGGACTTACATCTTTGATAGATGAAATAGAGGTGGAAACGAACCTCGCTTATAACGAAATTCCCAACTTTCCCCGTTCAACGGTAGAAGGCCATGTTGGAAGGATAATCTTCGGTGCGTGGAAGGGCTTTCCTCTGGCCGTGATGCAGGGGCGGGCCCATTATTATGAAGGGCACGATGTAAGGGACATCACCCTGTCCACTCATGCGCTTCACATCATGGGGTGTAAGACTCTCATAGTCACCAATGCGGCGGGAGGTATCAACGCCGCGTTCATGCCCGGCGACATAATGATGATGACCGATCATATAAATTTCATGGGAGTGAATCCTCTGCGCGGCGTCGGAGCCGTGAACCCAAAGAATCAGTTCCCCGATATGACGAACGTCTACTCAAAAAATCTTCAACAGACGGCGACCGAGGTTGCAAAAGCGCTTGAAATTCCGCTAAGGACAGGGGTATATATCGCGACCGCAGGGCCTTCATACGAGACAAAGGCGGAAGTTAGGGCCTTTCGCCAGTGGGGGGCGGATTCTGTGGGGATGTCGACCGTTCCGGAGGTTATTGTTGCCTCCTATCACAAGATGCAGATCTTAGGTTTCTCTATTATAGCTAACCCTGCGGCGGATCTACATCCCGGCAACATGAGCCACGCAGAGGTCCTTAAAAATGTGGAGGATGTCCAGACAAAGCTTGTAAAACTAATTGCCGGAGTGGTAGAACGAATTGGAAATGTCTTACCGACAAATTAAGATAGGGACCCGCGGTTCCCCTCTGGCCATGTGGCAGACGAACGAAGTTCTTCGTCTAATTCGCAGGAAATTCCCGTCATTAAATACAAAGGTTATCATCATTAAGACCAGCGGGGATAAATTCTCCGGAAGTCTTTCTACGACTCACGACTCACGAGTTACGAATCACGATTATGCAGGCAAAGGTCTCTTTGTTAAAGAGATGGAAGAGGCGCTTGCTTCCGGCAGAATAGACATGGCCGTTCACAGCCTTAAAGATATGCCGGCTATCCTGCCCAAAGGACTTTCGCTCGTTGCCTATCTTAAGCGCGAGGACCCAAGCGATCTTTTTATATCCAAAAAATATAAGAACATCTCATCTCTTCCGAAAGGTGCGGTCTTTGGGACGAGCTCGCCCAGAAGAAAGGCGCAGGTATTATCTGTTAGGCCCGATCTGAGGGTCATCCCTCTCCGAGGAAATGTAGCGACGAGGCTTGAGAAACTTTTATCAGGCGAGTGTGAAGCCACCATCCTCGCCAACGCTGGCGTGAAAAGACTCGACCTTACACGCAAACTCACGCGCTTACGCACTCATGCGCTTACGCACTTCATTCCGGCCATCGGTCAGGGGATAATATCCGTTGAAACAAGGACCGCCGACAAGGACCTGATCTATTATATTAGATCGAGTCTTAACGATGCGGCCACTGAGTCCGCGGCCCTTGCGGAGCGAGCGTTCCTTAAAAAAGTTACCGGTGATTGCCACACGCCTATTGCCGCATATGCACAGCTTAAAGGGAAGAAGGTGGTGCTAAAAGGATTCGCATCCTCGCCGTCCGGAAAGAAGACGATATCTGCTTCACGGGAAGGGTCTAATCCTTCAAATGTTGGGAGAGAGCTCGGCGCCAAGTTCGTAAAATTAGGAGCCAGGAAATTAATGCGGCCTTTGGTCCTCTTCACGGGACTTAGATGTGACAGAAAAAAATTCCAAGGCTCCGACGTCGTTCATCTGCCTTTGATAAAGATACTTCCTCCTTCTGATAACTATCGCTCGCTTGATTCAGCGATAAAGAGACTCAACGAATATGACTGGCTCGTCTTTACCAGTCAAACAGCCGTTGAACGTTTTTTTGAGCGCATTACACACGGCTCATGGCGAAAGGCGCCCAAGATAGCGGCTGTTGGCCCTACCACCGCCGAAAAGGTCCGTTCATATGGCCGGAGGGTCGATCTAATGCCCGGCTTGGATTTTAATTCTGCCGAACTTGCAAGAAAACTTCTTATCTTCAAGGTTCAGGGTCTGAAGATATTGTTCCCTCGCGCAAAAGAGGGGAAGGATGCTCTAGTGAAAGAACTTTCAAGAATGGGGGCGCACGTAGATCTTGTCGAGGCATACCGGACCGTTCCAAACAAGATAAACGTCAAAAAATGGAAGGCCCTGTTCAAAAAACGCCCGCCTGACGAGGTGGTTATCCAAAGCGAGTCTGCCGGCAATGTTTTTAAGAAATATTTTCACTGCTGTCCCAAGTCTCATTTCAAGACTTATGGTCCCTAATTTCTCTTACGAGTTTTTTACTTGTAGGCTCTTCTTTCTGATTTTCGGCAGGCATCTTTGGTTTTATCGTGACAACTCCGGTGCCGTCTATCTCGGCGCTCCCCAGGCCTTCATCTTGAACCGTATATTTGGGGATAGTGAATTTTGTGGTCGAGACCCTTTCATGGTCTAGTGATATCGAAAGTTTATTGAGAGGCGGCTTTGCCTTTTCAAGGGCCATGGCTATCCACTGCTCCGGCGAACCGCGCGTATTGAACTTGGCCTTGGAGGTGTCGAGGAACGTGCAGAGAGATTCCCAATCTTCAAGTATCTGTCCCTTAAAGGCCACGCTCATATCTGCCTCGGTGTCAGATATCTTTTTGAACATTATCTCATAAGGAACGTCGGCAATAGAGACCTTCAAAAGGCATTCAAAGGCCGTTGTCTTGGCAAGGAATCCGCTGATATCGGTCGCGACCTTGGCGTCGCCCTTGATAACTCCGATATCCGCATTCACATCGCCGCCAAGATTTATATGATATTTTACCGTGTACGATTCGTTGGTATTGGCAAACGTATATTTGACTATCACTACGGCATCCATCTCCAGCTTTATGGAATCGCTTGCCGGCTTTTGTTTTCCGCCGAATAGTGGCGGTTTTTGAGGGAGAGCATCTTCAAAAAGGCCTTCATCGTCAAGTCCGGTCTCGCTATCTGGAGGAGTTTGTGTTTGGGGCTCGGTTTGGTCGGCAGTTTCTTCTGTTTCATCAGCTGGAGCCTGGTCTTCCGGCGAAGGTTCTTCATCTCCGGGTGGTGCATCTGAAGGTTCCTGTATCTCGCCGCCCGGAGACTGAAAAGTTACAGGCTCGTCGTCCTCGGCTATAACGCCGAAAGATATCAGACATAAAAGCGCCGAGAGCGCCAGGACACGTAAAAACATGACGGGGGCAATTATAGACAAGTTGGGCCCGCTTTCAAAGGGAAATTTTTCGCTTGTTATGTTAGAGGCTCCATTGCTAGTCTGGGCGAGCTTATGATAATGGGAATAGGGGCAGATATAAGCAGTATAATGGAATTTGACGACAGGTTTAAAGATGCGGCCTCGATCTTTAACAAGGCTCATTTTACCGCGACAGAGCTCTCTTATTGCGCTTCGCAGATAAGCGGCCGTCCTGCGCAGCATCTGGCGGCGAGATATAGCGCAAAAGAGGCGCTGATAAAGGCGCTCGATCAGGCAAGGGGCGGAAAGTTTTCTGCAATAGCCCCGCTTCTTTACACTGAAATAGAGGTAGCTAATGACGCCGAAGGACGCCCTTTCTTTGCGTTGCATGGAAGTCTCCAAAAGATCGCCGGTCAGCTTGGAATAGAAAATATCCACCTTTCTATATCCCACGACAACGAATACGCCATCGCATTTGTTATCATTGAGTGATTTAAAGAGGCCGACTCTAATTACGTACAGTGCTCTTTATAGGGGAGTTACGATGTCTATTCCGAGTTCCATCCACAAAAAAGAACATACTTTCTTGCCAAAGGCATCAAAATTCTGTATATAGGTGGGTAGAAAAATACCCATGCCCACAAAATCCACAAACAACAATAAAGGTAATGCCAGAGGGAACCAATTCGAAAAACGCCTGACCGAGCTCCAGCAATTACTTCAGGTCATTGAGCGTGCCAAGCAGATGTGGCAGGCGACCTTTGATGCCATCAGAGACCCGGTGGTCATCATTTCCGATGATTTCGATATTGAAAGGGCCAATATCGCCACATCAGCCACGGCTAAAGCCGATATTAAAGAGATGATCGGGAAGAAGTGTTACAAGGTGTTTGCCGGAAGCACCAAGGTCTGCGACGGATGTCCGCTTCCGGAGGCGCTCGATAATAATAAGGTATCTGTCTCAAAACTGGGCAATCAGATACATAAGTGTGATTTTGAGGCCAGTGCATACCCTTATCCGGGTGGCGAGGTGAAGTCTAAGGCGGCGGTCCTTCACTACCGGGACATAACCCAGGAGCACAGGCTTCAGCAGGAACTTATTCAGCAGGAAAAGATGGCGGCCATCGGAATGCTTGCCGGCGGCGTTGCGCATGAAATAAACAACCCGCTTGGAGGTATACTTGCCTTTACCCAGCTCATCATACGCGAATTGAAGGACGGCGATCCATTGCTCACCGATATGGAAGAGATAGAACGAGCGGCCGTTAGATGCAAAAAGATAGTCGCAGACCTTTTGGATTTTTCACGCGCCTCATCGGGTAAGGACCGTCAGACCCTTAACATGAACCTTCTTGTAGAAAAGGTGGTCCCATTCATCAAGACGGAACTGAGATCTTTGAACATTGAGCTTTCGCTGGAACTCAAACAGGGGCTCCCTTCGGTCTTTGGCGACGCCAACAGGCTTCAGCAGGTCTTTTTGAACCTCTTGACCAATTCATGCCATGCGATGACGAGGGGCGGAAAACTTATCGTACGCACATCTGCTGACCCCAATTATTTCATTGTTGAAGTTGAAGATAACGGCCACGGTATTTCAAAAGAGAATGTTTCAAGGATATTTGATCCGTTCTTTACCACAAAACAACCGGGCAAGGGTACCGGTCTGGGCCTTTCTGTAAGCTACAGGATAGTGAAGGAACACGATGGCGTCATAGAAGTCGAAAGCAAAGAAGGGGAAGGCACTAAGTTCATAGTCAAACTACCCGCCATTAAAGAGGCCGGATAAGGGGGGGAGTTAATGAAGGCAAATATCCTTATTGTCGATGACGAAATTGCCATAAGGAAGGCCCTTGAAAAGTTCCTTGCGAGTTTAGGTTACCACGTTTTTGCGGTGACCAGCGGGGAAGAGGCTCTTAAAGTTTTCGGTGAGGAGGTGATAGACCTTGCCCTGATCGACCTTGTCATGCCGGGAATGAACGGGGTCGAGCTGATCAAAAAGCTCAAAGAGGCCGATCCTAAGATGGTCTGCATAGTAATGACCGCTTTTGGGACCATCACAAGCGCCGTTGAGACGATGAAGGCCGGCGCCTATCATTATCTAACAAAACCGTTCGAGCTTGATGACGTCGCTTCGCTTGTTGCGACCGGGCTCGAGCATAAGAACCTGAAAGAGGAGAACAGGCTCCTTCGCCAGCAGTTAAAATCAAAATATAAGTTCGAGAACATAGTCGGAAATTCGGAAGAGTTGAGCGGGGTCTATAACCTCATAGAAAAGGTCGCCGATTCCGACAGCACGATACTTATCCTCGGAGAGAGCGGGACCGGAAAAGAACTTGTTGCGCGCGCTATCCATTATAACAGCCGTCGCGCGAATATGCCTCTCATAACCGTTAATTGCGCGGCAATACCCGAAGAACTCCTGGAAACGGAACTTTTCGGACACGTCAAGGGGTCTTTTACCGGTGCTCACGCCACTAAACCCGGAAGGTTCGATGCCGCGAACGGCGGAACGATATTTTTGGATGAAATAGGCGACATGAGCCTCAAGCTTCAGGTCAAGATTCTGCGGGTGCTTCAGGAGAGAAAGTTCGAACCCGTAGGTTCGACCAAGACCCACGATGTGGACGTAAGGATAATAACCGCCACCAACAGAAATCTTGAAGAAGAGGTGAAGAAGAGACAGTTCAGAGAGGACCTATTTTACAGACTTAACGTCATCCCCATAAAGATACCGCCCCTACGCGAAAGAAGGTCCGACATCCCTCTTTTGGTCCAGCACTTCATTCAAAAGTTCAACAAAGAGAACGACCGACACATTGAAGGGCTTTCAAAAGCGGCGATGAACGTCCTTGTTAAATATGATTGGCCCGGGAACATTCGCGAGCTCGAAAATCTTGTCGAGAGGCTGGTCATACTAAAACCGGCGGGAATGATAGAAGAGGTCGACATACCACTAGCGTTTGGGAACATAAAAGTCAATGCAGACTCTGCAAACAAGGCTGTTGAGGCGTTCCGTTTTGACGGTAGTTCAAATTTCAGGGACGCTGTTGAGAACTACGAGGTAGATCTTATCCAAAAAGCGCTTGAACATACGGGGTACAACAAGAACAAGGCGGCCGCGCTTTTGGGGCTTAACAGGACGACCCTTGTGGAAAAGATAAAAAGGAAGGGGATAAATTCAAACGATGTATAAACCGGTGAATCTTTTGATCGTAGATGACGATCCAGCGATGACCAAGGTCTTCGAAAAGATGGCCAAGGACGAGGTGTGGAATGTGGTGACCGCGGCGAGCGGTACGGAGGCTATCGACGCCCTCAACAAGTTCTCTATCGAAGTTGCGGTGGTAGATGTAGCCCTTCCCGGATATAGCGGCATGCAGGTCCTCGAATATGTGAAGAAGAATCGGGTCCCTACCGAGATAATAATAATGACAGGTGTCGGTTCGGTAGAACTTGCGGTTCAGGCAATAAAGACGGGCGCCTACGATTATTTCACCAAGCCATTTGATGATGTCAACAAGGTCTCCAAATCCATTTCCAATGCGATGGAGCATCACAGGCTTTTACAGAAGCTAAAGAAACTGGAGAGGCTGGAAAATGACGAGGTCTCATACGAAGGGATTATAGGAAAATCGAGAAGGATACAGGAAGTCTTCGAGATGATAGACAGCGTTGCTCCGACAACTTCGACGATACTTATCCTGGGAGAGAGCGGTACCGGAAAGGAGCTCGTTGCGCAGGCTATCCACAAGCGTTCCCGAAGACACGACAAACCGTTTGTGGTGATAAACTGCGCGGCGATGCCCGAGACCCTTCTTGAATCGGAGCTCTTCGGCCATAAAAAGGGGTCCTTTACCGGCGCCATTAGCGACAAGAAAGGGCTCTTTGAGGAGGCCAACGGCGGAACGATCTTTTTGGACGAAATAGGAGAGGTGACGCCGCCCATTCAGGTAAAGCTTCTTCGCGTCCTGCAAGAGGGCGAGATAAAGACGGTCGGGGACGCGATAAGTAAGCATGTGGACGTGAGAATTATAGCTGCGACCAACAAGGACCTGACAAGGCTTGTTAGCGAGAACAAGTTCAGAGAGGACCTTTACTACAGGCTTAACGTTATAGCCGTTTCTCTTCCGCCGCTTCGCGACAGGGTTGAAGACATCCCCCTTCTTGTTTATCACTTCATTAAGAAATATTCCAAGAAGGTCGGCAAGAACGTTGCGGGATGCTCCGTGGATACATTAATGGCGCTTCAAAATTATAAGTGGGTGGGCAATGTTCGCGAGCTCGAGAACGTCATAGAGCGCGCAATAGTCCTTTCGACCAGCGATACGATCCATGCGCGTGAGCTGTCACCGCGTATCATGGGCGAGTCGTTCTATCTTACAAATGACGATGTCGCTCACGATTTTTCCCAATTTAACTATCAGGAGGCCAAAGAAAAGGCATTCATTGCATTTAACAGGTCCTATATTTCAAGTCTTCTCAGACAGACAAAGGGGAACGTCTCCTTTGCCGCGGCGAGAGCGGGGATGGACAGAAGCAACTTCAAAAAGATAGTGAAGAAGTGCGAGCTTGAACTCGAAGATTTTAAAGACGGGAACAAAGAAGAGAGTTGATAAAAAATGCCAAAAATAATCATCATAGGCGACAACAAGAAAAAAGAGGCCGCGTCAGCTCTTAAAAAGAGTGATTTAAGGATAATAGAGGCCAACCACGAGGACTATATGACCCTTCTTTCAATGGAAGGGGTCGATTGCGCGGTCATATGCACCGGCGAGAACGACAGCAGGACCGAAGAGATAATGAAGGGTCTTCGTTCATTCGACGACGTGCTTCCAATGGTAATTGTCGGGGTCGGAAGCCTTGAAGACGCCGTGAATATGATGAAGCTGGGGGCGTGCGACTGTTTGAGGTTCCCGCTTAACTCCGAAAGATTGCAGATAGCCGTTGCCAATGCAGTGAGGCTCTACAGCCTTACAAAGAGAGTATATCTACTTGAGAATCAGATGGGCTGGTCGGGCGGTTTTGATAATATCGTGGGCCACAGCCAGAAGATGCAGGAGGTCTTTCAGCTGGTCGCTACCGTTTCAAAGAGCAACGCCACGGTGTTGATCTTAGGCGACAGCGGAACGGGAAAAGAACTCGTTGCACGCGCTATCGCAAAGCACAGCCCTCGCGTGAATCATCCGTTCATAGACATAAACTGCGGCGCCATTCCAAGAGAGCTTCTGGAAAACGAGCTCTTCGGCCACGAACGCGGGGCCTATACGGGAGCGGACAGGCGATATATAGGGTGTTGCGAGCGCGCCCATAAGGGAACTCTTTTCTTAGATGAGATATGTGAGATGGACCCGTCTCTTCAGGTGAAGATCCTTCGCATGCTTCAGGAAAGGACCTTCATGCGCGTCGGAGGTAATGAGCTTATCAGTTCCGACATAAGGTTCGTTGCCGCAACCAATCGTGACATTCAGGAAGAGGTTAAAAATGGCAACTTTAGAGAGGACCTTTACTACCGCCTCAACGTTGTCCCCATAACCATTCCGCCGTTAAAGGACAGGATAGAAGATGTCCCGCTCCTTGCGAAACATTTCCTTGATAAGTTCAGCGCCAAGAACGAAAAGATATTCGTCGACATAGAACCGGAGGCGATCGAATGTTTATTGGGCTACGATTGGCCCGGTAACGTTCGCGAACTTGAGAACGTTGTCGAGCGCGTGGTGGTCCTTAATAACGATTCGCGCATGAAGCTCAAACACCTGCCGCCGCACATCCAAAAGATGGCGCTGGGAAAGAAACCTGTTAAGCCGGCTCAGATACATTTTGCGGACGGCCAAAAAGTTGTATCTCTTGACCAGGTGGAAAAGTTCGCAATAGAGGCGGCGCTTGCAAGGTGCATGGGAAACGTTTCGGAGACCGCAAGACAGTTGAAGATAGGCCAGGCCACGCTTTACAGAAAATTGAAGCAGTACGGCCTTAAAGCATGAGGGATGACAATATGGACATTAAGATCGAAAGGAACGGTGATATTACGCTTCTTAAATGCATAGGTAGCCTTGACGCCGAAAATGTGGTGTTCTTCAGAAAAAAAACGGGCGAGCTTTTTGACGGAGGGAGTAGCAGGTTCGTGATAGACGCCAACAAGCTCTCTTTTGTGGACAGTATGGGCCTTGGCGCCATGATATCTCTCATGCGGCGCGTCCGCGAAAAGAAGGGCGACGTAAAGGTCTTCGGACTGAACGCCGAGGTAAAGGAGATATTCGATATAACAAGGCTGAACAAACTCTTTGACGTGTGCGCAAGCTTTGAGGCCGCATGCAAAAAGTTCTAAAATTTAAGATCTTAAGTTCAACATCATATCTTAAGTTCCTGAGGGAACTTGTGGATACGCTTAAAATATCGAACGACGCAAAAAGAAAATGTTCTGTGGCGCTTGTCGAGGCCGTAGACAATGCCGTCTTTCACTCTCACGGGGGAATAAAAAGTTACCCCATAGAGATCAAGATATCGTGTCTTGGTAGGAAGACGGTCATGGAAGTAAAGGATATGGGCAAGGGATTTGACATAAAAAAGGTGCCGGAGCCTTCGCTCTATCAGATAAACGGCCGCGGCATCTTTATCGTTAAAAGGCTGATGAAGAATGTTGAGTACACGAAGAACACCCTAAAGGTGACCTATGAAGAACGAAACTAAACAGCTTTCAGTGCTTCACGACTTGAGCCGTGCCATAGTCGGCGCCTCCAGAATGGAGGACGTCTGCCAGCGGATCCTGGACAGAACGGTCAACCTTCTCAGCGTGAGCAAGGCGTCCATAATGAAGATAGATAAAAGGGACGGGATGCTGAAGATAGTAGCCAGCAAGGGCATCCCCGCCGGCGTTATACGGGATGTCAAGGTCAGGGTCGGTGAGGGCATTTCCGGCAAGGTCTTTAAATCTAAAAAACCGATAATGATAAGGGATATAAAGGCGACCGGTTTTGAACAGAAGAAGAGATACAAGACAAGCTCCCTCATCTCGACGCCCGTCACCTGTTTTAAGATGAAGGTCGGCGGAAAGCCGGTCGGCGTCATAAATGTCACCGATAAAAAAGGCGGAAAACATTTTACAGGCGACGATCTCAAACTTCTGAACACGATAGCGAATCAGACCGCTTCATATCTTCATCTTTGCGATCTTGCCGAAGATGCTCGGGAAAGCGAGCATGTTATGCGCGAACTTGACCTTGCGCGAGCCATACAACAACGTCTGCTTCCGCAGAGGATACCGGGCGTCCAAGGGCTCGATATAGCGGGCGTGTGCCTGACGGCCGAACACGTTGGGGGCGATTATTTTGATGTAATTGTCGGAGGCGCCAGGCCACCTTCCGTTGTGGTGGCAGACGTCGCCGGCCACTCGATCTCCGCCGCGATGATGATGAGCGCGTTTAGAAGCGCGCTCAGGAGCGATAATACTGTTTCTCTGTATTCGCCGGCGATAATCGCTGAGAGGTTAAATAACATTTTGTATGACGACCTTGCCTCTGCCGAGCAGTTCATCTCCATGGTCTATCTTCAGGTCATCCCCGGCGGCGGCAATTTCGGCTCGGTGATAAAATATACCACCGCCGGGCATCATCCTCCACTGATCTTAAAGGGGAACGGTTTCATAGATCACTCTACCGAAGATATCCTCTTGGGAGTTGAAAGGTTCCCCGAATATCACGAAAGAAGGATAGATGTGGATTCAGGAAACATTATCGTTCTCTACACCGACGGGCTTGTTGAGGCGGCCGATAAAAAAGGAAAAAGGTTCGGGAACGAACGGCTGAGAGGGTGTGTGAGAAAGAACAAACATCATTCGGCAACCAAGATGGTAGAACTTCTCTGCCTTGACGTTAAGGAGTTTATCGGTAAAAAGCCGCTTGCCGACGATGTAACCGTGGTCATTATCAAGGTAAAATGAACTATAAAGAAGCGCTTTCATATCTTGACTCCCTTCAATCGACAAAAATAGAGCTTGGACTTGAAAGGATAAGCTCCGCGTGTGAAGCCTTGGGTCATCCTGAAGGCAAGTTGAAGAGCGTCATGGTAGCTGGGACCAACGGCAAAGGTTCCACATGCGCCTTTTTGGAGTCTATCCTCCGGCATCAGTGGTTAAAGGTGGGCCTTTATACATCTCCCCACCTAAATGATGTAAGGGAGAGGATACAGATAGACCGGAAGATGATATCTGAAGAAGAATTTGCAAAGAATACGACCTTAATATGTCATTCCCGCGAAATCGGGAGTCTCGAGCGTGTAACCGGGATTCCTGCTTGCGCAGGAACGACAGCAAGACTCACCTATTTTGAGTTCTTAACCGCCGTGGCATTTCTCTACTTTGCCGAGAGATGTGTGGACGTCGCTGTCCTTGAAGTTGGTCTTGGCGGAAGGTTCGATGCCACGAACGTGGTTGACCCGGTTGTTAGCGTAATAACCCGCATAGGAATGGACCATCAACATTATCTTGGCGATACGATAGAAAAGATTGCATTTGAAAAGGCAGGTATCATTAAAACGGGGGTTCCGGTCGTAACCGTGGTTCAGGAACCAAAGGTGATGGATGTCCTGCGCCGTATTTCAGATGAGAAGGGCGTGATGCTCCATGTTGTCAGTCCGCAAGAGGTAAAATATAAACTTGGCCTCCTGGGAAGACACCAGTATGAAAATGCCGCCCTGGCGTTGCGTGCCTCAGAGCTTGTGTTAGAAGTTACCGATCACCGATCACTGATAACAGATAACCTTTCCGAGGCCTTTGCCTCCACAAGGTGGCCCGGCAGGCTCGAAGTTCTGGGCACACACACTTTTCTAGGTAAAGTGTGTGCCCCCGGCGCTCAGGTTATTCTGGACGGTGCCCACAATCCGAACGGCGCCGAGGCGCTGGCAAGGTTCATGAAAGAGGAGCTAACGGATAAACACAAGATAGTCATCCTCGGCATCATGGCCGATAAGGATATAGAGGGTGTCATCAAGCCGTTGGTCGAAGCGGCAGATGAGGTCGTTCTAACGCGGCCGTCTGCCAGTCGCGCCGCAGGGACAGAATTGCTCTGTAAAATCGTAAATTCGGAGATCGGTAAATTCGGAAATACGGAAAAACAGAGCGAATTCGCGAATTCGCGAATTCGCGAATTTCCTAACATCTCCTCTGCCATTGAAGGAACGATTAAAACGATGCGTGGAAATTCAGTCTTGATTATTGCCGGTTCGCTATATACGGTGGCCGAAGCAAGGAGATATTATGAAGATTCGTCCAAGAAGGCTTAGGGGCTCGGCTGTTCTTAGAAAGATGGTCGCGGAAACCTCCATTTCACCGGATCAGTTGGTTCAACCTGCCTTTATCATTCACGGCAAAGGGATCAGGGAAGAGATAACTTCAATGCCTGGGCAGTTCCGTTTTTCCGTGGATACGATAGGTAATGAAGCAAAAGAGATAAAGAAGGCGGGTATCCCTTCGATGCTCCTTTTCGGAATACCTGAAAAGAAAGATGAAAAGGCGAGCGGGGCCTACGCGAAAGACGGGATAGTTCAAATGTCCATTGCCGCCATCAAAGAGGCGGTGCCGGAAATGTATGTGATAACCGACGTCTGCCTCTGCGAATATATGAGCCATGGGCATTGCGGAATAACTAAAGGTCATACGGTTGATAATGATCCATCGCTCGAGATGCTTGCAAAGACCGCCGCTTCCCACGCGCATGCAGGCGCCGATATGGTGGCGCCAAGCGACATGATGGACGGTCGCGTTGCCGCGATCCGCACGATGCTTGACAAGGAAGGTTTTGAGAATACGCCCATCATGAGCTACGCGGCAAAATATGCCTCGGCGTTCTACGGCCCCTTCCGCGATGCCGCGGAGTCGGCGCCGAAATTAGGCGACCGCAAGACATATCAGATGGACCCGCCAAACGTCCGCGAGGCAATGAAGGAGATAGCGCTGGATATTGAAGAGGGGGCAGACATCGTCATGGTAAAACCGGCGCTTGCATATCTAGACGTTATTGCAAAGGCCCGCGAAAGGTTCGATGTGCCGATCGCCGCCTACAACGTCAGCGGTGAGTATTCCATAATAAAGGCGGCCGCCAAGAACGGCTGGATAGATGAAAAGAGGGCGATAATGGAGATGCTGATCTCCATTAAACGCGCCGGTGCCGACATTATCATCACCTATTTTGCAAAGGAGATTGGCTGTGGTATGCCGAAATGACCAAGGCGCCATCTTTCTTGCCGCCTAAGTGACAAACAAGAGGTTTTTCAGGAGCTGTGCGCCTATAGAAATCTTCTATAATTGCGGTTAGCGGACCATGAGACTTTGTGGGCGGTTCGGTCATACCATTATTATTATCGGTTGGACGATACCCAAAAGTTATCTGTATTTTATAACCTACTGAAATAATTAGATATTATAATCCTTTGACATCCCCTATCTTTTAATGCAAACCTCCCTCTCCTATGAGCGATAAAGTCTACCTGATCGACGGCACGAACTACATATTCCGCGCCTACTACGCAATAAGGCACCTTTCAACATCGAAAGGATTTCCCACTAACGCTATCTACGGCTTTACGACCATGCTCTTAAAGCTCATTCGCGATGAAAAACCGGCGCATATCGCCATAGTCTTTGACTCCGGCAAGCCCTCGTTTCGCGAAGAGATATTTCCCGATTATAAGGCAAATCGCGAGGCGCCGCCGGATGATCTCCTGCCCCAGTTTCCGCACATTCCGCGCGTTGTCCACGCTCTTAACATCCCCGCTGTTTCAATAGAAGGTGTCGAGGCGGACGATGTCATTGGAACGCTTGCAATAAAATCGGTCAGAGAGGGACACAAGGTGGTCATCGTTACCGGAGATAAGGATTTTATGCAACTTGTGAATGATGACATAAGCATCCTGGACACGATGAAGGAAAAGTTGATCACCCCGTCCGAAGTTGTGGAGAAGTTCGGCGTAGAACCATCGAAGGTGACCGATATCTTGGGGCTCGCGGGCGATGTCTCCGATAATATCCCCGGCGTCCACGGTGTCGGCCCAAAGACCGCGCTCAAGCTTATCAAAGAATTCGGAAGCATAGAGAACCTTATAAAGAATGCCGACAAGCTGGAAGGCGGACTTAGGGACAAGATAAAAAGCGGATCAAAAAATGCAGAGATGTCCAAGAGACTTGCCACCATCCAGACAGATGTCGATATAAAGATAGACTCCGAAGACCTTATTCTTAAAAAGCCTGACGAAAAGAAGCTCCACGACATCTTAAAGGAGTTCGAGTTCTCAACCCTCCTCTCCGAACTCGCCCCTAAATCTACCATCTCCTACGAAAGATATCGGACGATAATGACCGAAGTGGAGCTTGATGATCTGATAAAAGAATTAAAGAAGGCCAAGATCATAGCATTCGATACGGAAACAACATCTCTCGACGCGATGGAGGCGGCGCTTGTGGGGCTTTCGTTCTCGTGGGGCGAAGGCCTTGCGGCATATATCCCCGTGGGTCACGCGGGGCTTGATGCGGCGGGACAGCTGGACAGAACATATGTCTTGGAAAGACTTTCGGACATCTTTTCATCGAAAGATATTAAAAAGGCGGGACAAAATCTCAAATACGACCTTGCCGTGCTCGATAAATATCATCCGGAGATAAACGGCATAGAGGCCGACACCATGATAGCCTCTTACGTCATAAATCCTGCCGGCTCCCACGGAATGGATGACCTCTCTCAGCAATATCTGGACCACACTACCATCAAATACGTAGAGTTGACCGGCAAGGGAAAGAACCAGAAGAATTTTTCAGATGTTGAAGTTGCGAAGGCCTCCACATATGCGGCGGAAGATGCCGACGTTACCTTAAGGCTCTATCATGTCCTGATAAAGGAGCTCAAGGGACAGCTCAAAGAGCTCTACTTCGATATCGAAATGCCGTTAATGAAAGTGCTTCTAAAGATGGAGCTAACGGGTATCAAGGTCGATCTTAGCCTTCTAAATGAGATGGGGCGGCTCTTTGAGAAGGACCTGAAAGAACTGGAAAAGAACATCTATAAAGAGGCGGGCCGTGAATTCAATATCAACTCGCCTAAGCAGCTGGGGGTCATACTTTTTGAAGAAATGGGGCTTACAGGCGGTAAGAAGACAAAGACCGGATTTTCTACCGATGTGGACGCCCTTACCACGCTCTCACACCATTATAAGATAGGAAGGCTGATACTTAATTACAGGTCGCTCTCTAAACTCAAAGGCACTTATATAGATGCGCTACCTCTGCTTGTGGATAAGCGGACGGGAAGGATACATACAAGTTACAATCAGACGGTTGCCGAGACGGGGCGCCTTTCGTCAAGCGACCCGAATCTGCAGAATATCCCGATAAGGACGAAAGAGGGTAAGCGTATCCGCGAGGCCTTTATAGCGGAAAAGGGTTGCCTGCTTCTAAGCGCCGATTATTCGCAGATAGAATTACGCGTACTTGCCCACATGGCCGGGGAAGAATCTCTTATAAACGCATTCCAGGCCGGGGTGGACGTTCATTCGGTCACCGCCGCGGGGATATTCGGCGTAAAGGTGAAAGAGGTGACGAAGGAACAACGCGCCGTTGGTAAAACCGTTAATTTTGCAACAATTTATGGCCAGAGCGCCTTCGGACTTTCAAAACAGTTGGAGATAGATCCCGGTACGGCCGCCGAATATATCGACAACTACTTCAAGAAATATCCAAGGGTGGCAAAGTACAGAGAGAAGATACTTGCCGACGCGGGTAAGACCGGTTTCGTCGAGACGCTCTTTGGGCGCAGAAGATATCTGCCGGACGTCAACAGCAGGAACGGCGGCATAAGACAGATAGCCGAGCGAATGGCCTTTAACACCGTCATCCAAGGGACCGCCGCAGATATCATAAAGATGGCAATGATAAACATAGACCGCGAGTTAGAGAAGGTGTCGCCGGGAACCAAGATGCTCCTTCAGGTTCACGATGAACTTGTTTTTGAGATACCCGAAAAAGATCTTAAATGCGTTGAAGGATTCGTAAAAGAAAAGATGGAGCGCGCGGTAGAGCTAAACGTCCCCATAGTGGTCGACATAGCCTTCGGCAAAAATTGGGCCGAGTGTTAGGCTATTTGGCAAGCGCCTTGTGGGTCAAGATCAGCGTCAGATGCGTTGAAGCGGATGTCAGCGTCAGCACGGCCAGGGTAAAATGATACTTCGGTTTTATCCATGAGACCGCGAATTTCCACTTTAAAAGACCCAAGAGCGCCGTGAGACACAAAAGGGAATACGTGCATATACCCATCACCTCTATAAGTTCGCGTAACATAATATTGCCTCCACTTTGTTTTAAGAGTATATGACATACAATATGAGGAAAAAGTATAATCTACTGTTGCTGTCCCCACTTTTGCTGTTCTTGGGGGCCGCGCACCCCGCAAAAGTCACCGAGCCGAAAAAAGGCGACGGCAAGACCTCTTTCTATAACTACCACACCCACAAGACGCTGGACGCGACCTACAGAAAGGGAGAAAGATATAACGAACAGGCTCTCAAAGATATAAACGACTTCTTTAAATCCAGAAGCGACGGCAAAATGAAGGATATCGACATAAACCTTATCGAGGTTCTAGACGTCATCCAGGACCATTTTAACGCCGACGTGATCGAGCTTATCTCCGGCTACAGGAGCCCGGCGCTCAACAGCGCCCTCAAAAAACGCGGCGCCAACGTGGCCGAGGAGAGCATGCATCTGGAAGGAAAGGCGGCCGATATACATATAGACGAGGTCACAGAAGAGGCGGTCGCCGAATTTGCGCGCGGACTCAAGGCGGGCGGGGTTGGTTTTTATCCCGCGCTTGATTTCGTTCATATTGATACCGGTGACCTGCGTGAGTGGCGACTTCCCGACTACCCAGGCAGGCTCCTGATGGCATTTTTAAAGGGCCCCGAATGGCAGGTAATGACCGACCGGAATATATATCTCCCGGGAGAAAAGATAAACTTTGAGATACTAAACATCACCCGCACCGGAAAGGCGTTCAACAAAAAGGCCGAGCTTCAGCGATATAAAAGAGGAAAATGGGAGAGCTATTCGTTGATCGAGGCCTGCACAGGGAAGGAGTTCGGAGCGGGTTCTACCTGCAAGGGAGAGATAGAGGTAAAAGAAGAAACCCCCTTCGGGAAATTTCGGATCGTCATCCCCGAAGAGGATTATCCTCATCTAAATTCATTGTCTAACGAGTTCTATAGAAAGAAAGAGTGACTCGCACTCGCCGCTCATGGTGAGCCTGTCGAACCATGAGCGCAACATCCATCCTTCGACAGGCTCAGGATGAACGTGGGCGCTTATATCTCGACATGGCTCATCCACTTGCCGTGAACATTGCAGAATTCTATCGCCGTTAACATTCCGCCTTTGTCGTTCTTCAGATGCATTCCAACGCACGGATTAGGTCCGCCCGACGTCATCTCATAACGGGCGATGAACTTCTTATCAAGGTACATGTCTATCCAGCCGATCCAGTGCCTCTCTTCCATCACGTGCAGGACCTCTCCAACCTTAACATGCACGTCGGTGCATGTTCCGGGTATTAGCCCGCACTGCTTCACGACCGTGAAGTTGGGAATATGCTTCTTGTCGCCGTCGGTCAGGTTCTTGGGGTCCGCAGGTGACTTTAGAGCATTAGCGTCCTCTTTGAACTTATCCTTCGGCGCATGACATACCGGACAATTGCCCGGGGCATTATCGAACGCCACGTGACCGCATACTCCGCATACATACATTTTCATACCTTACCCCCTTTGTTATTTATTTAAACTTTCACTTACTCTTCCGACAAGTTTTGAACCCGGCTTTAATGTCCTTGCGCCGTCGTTCCAATTTGCGGGGCACGCCTCTTCCGGATGATTTGCAAGATAGGCATTGGCCTTCACCCTTCTTAAGAGTTCCGCCGCGTTCCTTCCTACATTATAAAAATTGACCTCATTTGCAACAAGTTTCCCTTCCGGGCTGATAATGAAGGTTCCCCTCAAAGCAAGGCCGGTATTTTCATCATAAACGCCGAAAAGTCTTGAGACGTTGCCCGTAGGATCGGCGCCCATTGTGAACTTTACCTTTGAGAGAAGTTTTTCTTCACGTTTCCATGCAAGATGAACGAACTTCGTATCGGTTGATACCGATATCACTTCTGCCCCGGCCTTTATGAGCTCGTCGCACTTTTCGGCCACATCGGCCAGCTCCGTCGGACAAACGAACGTGTAATCCGCGGGGTAGAAGAAAAGAACCGTCCATTTTCTGTTCTTCTTAAGATTTTCGAGCGAAATAGTTCCAAACTCACCCGTTTTTGGCTCATAGGTCTCTATTTCAAAATTGGGTACCACCTGGCCTACTTTTACTGCACACATTTCTGTCATAATGCTCCTCCTTTGGTTATTTGCATTTATCGCACAGACCGTAAAAGGTCATGCTGTAACTTTCTATATCAAACCCGCTCTTATCTTCTGCTATCTTCATTAAAGAATCGGGCTGGGCCATGCGAAGATCGACAACAGAACCGCATTTTTTACATACAAAATGGGGATGCGGCAGAGCGTTCCCGTCAAAATGGTCATAAGTATCGCCAAAGGGAAGCTCTTGGATCTTTCCCTGCTCCTTTAATATCTTTAAGTTTCTGTAGACCGTCCCCAGAGATAGTTTTGGAAAATCCTTCTTCGCCTTCTCATATATCCAGTCGACCGTCGGGTGAGACTTGGTAGAACAGAGAATATCTAATATCACCTGCCTCTGCGCCGTCTCTCTATATTCCTTATTAGTATTCATAACGATTATTG
>PCWZ01000076.1 GCA_002796305.1 Deltaproteobacteria bacterium CG11_big_fil_rev_8_21_14_0_20_49_13 | reverse complement strand
CAGCCATTACTCAACTTCCTCCTGTCTTTTTAGATGAACTCGTGTATGCTAAATCCAATCAGGGGGGATACGATGTCTGTTCCGTGTTCCAGTCACACTGAAAATATCTATTGCGGATAATGTCTTGTTTCTGATAGGGCTTTTTTCATGCCGGACAATAGAGAAAAGATCATTGTGGCACTTGATGCGCCTACGCTTAGCGCCGCATCTCAAATAGCGGACAGCCTTAAAGGTCACATTGGCGCCCTGAAGGTGGGGATGGAGCTTTTAAACTCCGAAGGCTCGCCGCAGGTGGTCGAGGCTATATCTCCCAAGGGAAAGGTCTTCTTTGACGCCAAATTCAAGGATATTCCAAATACGGTTGCAGGCGCCGCACGTGCGGTCACAAGGATGAACGTATGGATGTTCAACGTTCACTGTCTGGGCGGCGTTACAATGATGTCTGCCGCGGTCAAGACGGCCGATGAAGAGGCGGCAAAGCTTGGCAAAGAACGCCCTCTTGTAATAGGCGTTACAGTTCTTACTAGTATCGATGCGAAGGCGTTAAATGAAATAGGGTTTGAACACGTTCGCGACGGGGCGGAACTTAAAAAATTAGTGGTGAGGTTGGCTCTTTTGGCAAAGCAGGCAGGGCTTGACGGTGTCGTTGCCTCGCCGCGGGAGATAACCGCTATCCGTGAGGCCTGTGGTCAGGATTTTCTGATAATAACTCCCGGAGTGAGGCCTGTGTGGGCGGCAGCAGGCGACCAAAAACGGGTGATGACGCCAAACGAAGCGGTCAAGGCCGGCGCGGATTATTTAGTGATAGGCAGACCAATAACAAATCCTCCAAAGGAGATAGGAACGCCAAGCGATGCGGCCAAAAAGATATTAGAGGAGATAGGATAATGGATCCATTAGATATCTTCAAGAAAGTCAAAGCAGTAATAACCGACACACACGTTGTCTATGCCTCCGGCAAACATGGCAACGCCTACGTCAATAAAGACGCGGTCTATCCGCACACAAAAGACATTTCGGCGCTCTGCAAGATAATGGCCGAAAAGTTCAAAGGGAAGGGCGTTGATGTCGTGGCGGGCCCGACGGTCGGCGGCGTTATTTTGTCACAGTGGGTGGCAAGCTTTTTGAGCGACCTTGAAGGGAAAGACGTTTTAGGCATCTTTGCAGAGGAAGAGGTCGGCGCCGACGGAGAAAAGAGGCGCTTTTTTAAGCGCGGTTACGATAAATTGATCCCAGGCAAGAAAATATTGATAGTTGAAGATATTCTTGCTACCGGCGGTTCAGTTAAGAAGGTCGTTGAGGCGGTTAAGGCTTTGGGCGGAGATATTGTCGGGTGTGCGGCGCTTGTGAACAGGGGCGGAGTTAAAGACGCGGACGTGGGCGCCGCAATAACGGCGCTTGTAAATATCTCGCTTGATGCCTATGATGAAGATAGGTGCCCATTATGTAAGTCGGGCGCCCCCATAAATACAGAAGTTGGAAAGGGTCGAGAATATATTGTCAAGAAGAGGCATGAAGTATGAGGTATGAAGCATGATAAAGATCATGCCTCTTGCTTCCTGCTTCCTGTTTCGCTGCTTATGAGCTATCAGGTACTCGCCAGAAAATACAGGCCGCAAAGGTTCGAAGATATAATCGGACAGGATCATATTACCCGTACGCTCCAGAACGCCATATCGGAAGGGCGCGTCCATCACGCCTATCTTTTCACGGGCATTCGCGGCATAGGCAAAACAACCCTCGCCCGTATATTCTCGAAGATGCTCAACTGCAAAGAACCTTCAAAAGAAGGTTCCCCTGAGCCGTGCAATAAATGTCCTTCATGTGTTGAGATAACCAACGGTTCGTCCATAGACGTTCAGGAGATAGACGGCGCCTCGAATAACGGCGTTGAGAACGTCCGCGATATACGCGAGCGGGTGAAGTTTCTCCCCGCGACCGGGAAATACAAGATCTATATAATAGATGAAGTTCACATGCTTTCCGGTCCCGCGTTCAACGCTCTCCTGAAAACTTTGGAAGAACCGCCTGCACACGTCATATTTATCTTTGCGACCACGGAATCGCACAAGATACCGGCAACGATTCTCTCAAGATGCCAGCGCCACGATTTCAGGCGCATTCCCCTTTTGAAGATAGTTGAAACTCTCAAGGGCATAGCAAAAGAAGAAAAGGTGGAGGCCGAGAACGATTGCCTTGAGATAATAGCCACAGAGGCCGAAGGTTCCATGCGCGACGCTGAATCTCTTTTCGATCAGGCGATAGCCTTTGCCGGCAAGAAGCTGGCGTACGATCATCTGAAAGAGCTTCTGGGCTTTCTTGACAGGAAACAGCTTAACGCCGTCACCAGGTCCATAATTTCCAGAGATGCCGATGGAGCCCTGGCCGTTGCCAACGAACTCTTCGCAAGCGGCGAAAATTTGAACCGCTTCGTTCAGGAGCTCCTTGAAAGATTTCACGATTTACTTGTGATAAAGACGTGCAAGGAACTTCCATTGGGCTCAAAGATACTCGATTCAGATCTTCTTAAAGAGCTTGCTTCAAAGATTACGGTCGAGGAGTGCCAGCAGTGGTTTAATATGATATATCGCGGCTCGGAAGATGTCGCGCGCACCAAGTTCCCCAAGATGGTCATGGATGTCTTGATAGTAGGCCTGTGTCAGATAAGGCCTGTTAGATCGGTCGATGAGCTCATCGAAAAAGTCGAACAACTCAAAAGTGGCGCGGTCCCACAGAGCGCTAAGGTTCAAACTTCCCCGACCACGGATAGCAGGCCTCCCGTAACCGATAATAGGTCACCGGTCACCGATCACCGGACGGCGACAGTTGTTCCTCAAGACTATCCGTCATTCATTGCGTGGCTGAAACTCAACAAGCCTCAGGTGGCATCGTTCCTTGAAATTAGCCTTGGCGGAGACGTGAAGGAATCAAGACTGATGGTAAGGTTCGCATCAAGATCGTTCGCATCAGATAAATTAATGGAAGAGGACAGAAAGGCGTTCGTTGAAAAACTGGCCGGCGATTTCTTCAAAAGGCCTTTAAAACTTGAAGTGGCATTTGAAGCAGGCTCCGAAGCCTCCGCACAGGAAGCAAAGAAGAACAAGCATGCGGAGATATCGCAAAAGAACAGAGGCATAAAGGACGAGGCTCTGAAACACGATGTCATTCGTGAGGCGGCGAACATCTTCGGCGCGGAGATCAAGGAGATCAAGATCAAGTAATCTGTGATCTGTAACCGGTCATCATTAGCCACTGATCATTGATCACCGATAACTAGAACAATGAACCCAATAGAAAAGTTGATAGAAGAATTCTCAAAGCTCCCCGGCGTCGGTCAAAAAACAGCGGCAAGACTTGCCTATCATATTACGCGGGCACCAAAGGACGATGCGTATAAACTTTCCGTCGCCATTGTTGAGGTCAAGGACAAGGTCCACAATTGTCCTGAATGCTTCAACCTTACCGAAAATTCATCGTGCCCTATCTGCAACAACCCGAACCGGAACAAGACCATCGTTTGCGTGGTAGAAGAACCTCAGGACGCGCTCGCAATTGAAAAGAGCGGGGCATTCAACGGCGTCTATCACGTGCTTCATGGCTCTCTTTCTCCGCTCGACGGCATCGGTCCTGACGATATAAAGACAAAGGAGCTTGTTGAAAGGGTCAAAAAGGGGGCGCTGAAAGAGCTTATTGTGGCGACGAACCCCACGACAACGGGCGAAGCAACGGCCTTTTATATAGCAAAGCTTGTGAGACCCCTTAATATAAAATTGACCCGCATCGCCTTCGGCATCCCGTTCGGCGGCGACATCGAATATGTGGACAGAAGCACTCTTGCCCGTTCAATAGAACACAGGTCCAATATCTGACCGATCTACAAGAACGCTTATCATAACTCTAGACATATGGCCTCTATTATCATAACATGCCCTTCATGCCATCTATCGGATATTTTTTAAGCAATTTCGGCTGGGGGGAGATTTGGGCGACCGTTGCCATCGCGCTCGTCATAGTGTTCATTCGCGAGCGCCATCATTTTTTTAAGAAAAAGGCAGAACAGCCGCCTCCTTCAATGGAGTAAAATATGAAGACGACAAGGTTAATAAAGAGATATCACAACAGAAAGCTCTACGACACCGCATCAAGCACCTATGTGACGCTTGAGGATATTTCGGAGCTGATAAAGCGCGGGGATGATGTGCAGGTGGTTGATAACGCAAGCAAGGAGGATATCACCGGTCAAACTTTCGCCCAGATAATATTTGAGGAAGAGAAGAAAAAAAGAAGCTCGTTGCCATTAAACACCCTTCGTAGCCTCATTCAGGCCGGCGGCGAGACATTAAAGACGATTGTCCAGAACGAGTTCACGCACGTTAAGAGCTTTGTGGAAGAAAAGGTCAAGCCTACCTTTGAAAATGTTCAGAATATTCCGGCAGTGCAACAGGAACTAAAGAGCCTTCGCGATAGGCTGGACGCTCTCGAAAAAAAGAAGGCCCCTAAGAAACGTTAGCGCAGTAGCTCCCGATCAGTTTTCTTGCCTCATCCGGAAGTCCCATGAACCTTACGCCAATTCCTCCGTCATCTACCCTTACCGCCTGACCTGTTACGGTCACCGGTTTTCCTTTGATCCCGAATGAAATGAAGGCGAGAGAACCGGCTTTTAATGGAATTCCGCCTTCTATGAACATCCCTCCAAGGCTAATGTCGCGGGCGTTCATATAAATGAGGGGATTTCCTATCTCATCATTAAAAAAGACCTTTGTGGTAAGAATATTTCGCGCGAATGCCCTTTTTGAACCGATATTCTTCTTAATGGACCGCGCGGCAACCTTCTTTTTAGATTTTTTATCACCACCGCAGTCGCATAACCTGAGGAGTTCTTCGGGTTTAAATGGTGGCTTTAAAAGTAAAAATCCGCCCGGCGCCTTCGCCTTTTTCGAGATGAAGATCTTTTTTATCTTCTTCACAAGAGGCCTTCTTTTTTCAAGTGAAAGCCACTCTTTTTCATCATGGGCGTTTTCGGAGATCACAAGCAGGGCGGGCTTTTGCTCGGAGGCGAGGACGTTGATATCCTCTAGATGAAAACCCATGTCAACTTCGAAAGAGCTTGAGAGAACGGAGCGAAAAACGTTCTGGGCAAGCCACGACTTGTCGATCAATATCAGATATTTTTTCATAACTCCGGCATATCTAATCCATTAAAAGTTAAAAAACTAGAAGATTTTACTCTTGACTAGGCATAACCCTTTTCTGTATAAACGGCCCCTAAGGGACGGTATTTTCATTGAAATTCAACCTTTAACAGGAGGCAAAAAAGAAATGAGACACACAAACAAGCTGGCAGTAGTCGCGATGGTGGTCTTGGCGCTCGCGGTGGTGTCCGCAGGCTGCGCACGCAAAACCACAAAGGCGTCGGGCGGCGCGGCTGGACTCAACAGAGTTCACTTCGATTTCGACAAGTATAACATCAAGTCGGAACACGATGGGACCATGAAGGGCAACGCAGATTGGTTGCAGAAGAACAAGAGCACCAAGCTGACGGTAGAGGGCCACTGTGATGAACGTGGGACGGCTGAATATAACATCGCCCTCGGCGACAGGCGCGCAAAATCTGCAAAGAACTATCTGCAGAACCTGGGTGTTGATTCTGGCAGAACATCGACCATCAGCTATGGCAAAGAGAGGCCTATCTGCTTGCAACACGATGAGAGCTGCTGGTGGCAGAACAGGCGCGATGAGTTCGTAGCGAAGTGATCTGAACGCGATCGAGCGTCATCCTGACCTCGCCCTGATAGGGGCGAGTCGAAGGATATCACGAACATAGTGAGTACTTGAAAAGACCACAAGGGTGGTGTAAAGTTGCCCTTGTGGTTTTTTATTATCAGCCAGCCCCTCGATGCGGCCCTTCGAGCCTTACTCGGGGCAAGGAGGACGTATGAAAAGGGTTATCCTTGTTTTTATGCTCTGTCTTTTCTGGGCCTTGTCGGCATCTGCCGATGCCGTTAAGGATAAGCTGGATAGGCTTGAGTCGCAGGTAAAGGCATTCCATGCCGATTCCGTTTCTAGGAACGAAAAGGTCGCAAGCGCCCTTGCAACTATAGAACAGCTAAGGTCCGAATATCAGTCGATACAGGGGACCATCGAGGCTAACGGGCACATTATAAAGCAACAGGAGGCCGACATATCAAGGCTTCAGCGTGACACGAGCGACCAGTTCGCCGCCATTAATGACAGGTTGGAGATATATGGCCAGCAGATATCCAAGGCTGTTGGAAAGGTCATGCCCTCGGCATTGACAGAGACCGCGAACTATCAAAAGGCGCTGGACATGGTCCGGAACAGCGAATTTCTCACCGCCGTTTCCGCATTCAGAAGCTTTCTCAAGAGCAACCCCAAGAGCGACCTTGCCGACAACGCGCAGTACTGGATAGGCGAATGCTATTTTGCGATGAAGGATTATCCAAAGGCGATCAAGGAATTTCAGGTGATGATAGACAAACACGGCAGGGCCGACAAGGCGCCGGCCGCAATATTGAAACAGGGCTACGCCTTTGCCGAACTTGGTATGCCCGAGGAGGCGAAGACGTTTCTTAACAAGGTGATAAAGGATTATCCTTCCTCGAGCGAAGCGACAATGGCCAAGGATAAACTCGACAGGCTAAATCAAAAAGAGGCGCAAGCCTTATCCGGAACACCCGCGCTAGGGTCTACCCCGACCACCACAATGAGGCCGTACGACTCTCACGACGGCATTCCTCTTGCCCCGGGACTTAAGAGCCGGATGCAAAAGACGGACCTTCCTGAAAAAACTGATCTGCCAACCACAATGGGCAGGGAGAGATAGATGCTCATCCTCGGTATCGAATCTTCATGCGACGAGACCGCAGTTGCGGTTCTAAAGACGCCCAGGACGCTTCTTTCAAGTGTTATCGCCTCGCAGAATGAGATACACGAAAGATTCGGCGGTGTAGTTCCGGAGCTTGCATCGCGCAGGCATATGGAGATGATAGTCCCCTTGTTCAATCTTGCACTGGAAAAGGCCGGAATGAAGCTCGAAGATATCGACGGTGTAGCAGTTACAAGGGCGCCGGGGCTCATGGGAGCGCTTCTGGTAGGGATCTCATTTGCAAAGGCCATTTCCTACGCCTCCGATAAACCTATAATAGGCGTTAATCACCTAGAAGGACACTTAAACGCCGCCTTCATTGAACACGAAAACATTCCGTATCCACATATAGGGCTTGTCGTCTCCGGCGGACACACAAGCCTTTATCTTGTGAAAGATTTTAGAAAATATAAATTACTGGGGGCGACACGTGACGATGCGGCCGGTGAGGCCTTTGACAAGGTGGCAAAACTTTTGGGGCTTGGGTATCCGGGCGGTCCGATCATTGACAGTACCGCAAAAGAGGGGAACCCCAAGGCCTTTAAATTTACAAGACCAAAGCTCAACTCCGGAAGCGTGTTTGAGGTTGGCGAGTTCGATTTCAGTTTTAGCGGTCTAAAAACGGCAGTGATGCTCGAATTCAAGAAGAACCTTCATATCTCCAAGAAGGATATGGCCGCAAGCTTTCAGGGGATGGTTGTGAATATTTTGACGACGCAAATAATAAAGGCGTGCAGAAAATATAACTGCAAGGCGGCCGTTATTTCCGGGGGCGTGGCGGCAAACAGCTCCCTTCGTGAAAAATTAAAAAGAGCTGGCGAAGAAGAGGGGATAGAGATGTTCCTTCCCAGCATGAAATTCTGCACCGATAATGCCGCAATGGTAGCCTATGTCGGCGGCAGATACCTGGAGATGGGGGAGAAAGATGGCCCGGAGTTGTCGGCAACCGCCAACGAAGAAATAGGAATTTAATGCATCTTAAAAAGTCACTTGGCCAGCATCTCCTGATAGCCCATCCGACGGTTGAGAAGATCGCCCGAACGCTTGCACCAACAAAAGATGATACGGTCCTTGAAATAGGTCCTGGCACCGGCATCCTGACAAAAGAGCTCTTAAAACTTGCGGGTCACGTTGTTGCCGTTGAAAAAGACTCGGATATGATTACTAGTCTTCGGTCACTTGCCAACGATTCGAGCAGTCTCGAGATCGTCCATTCCGACTTCTTGGAATTGGATCTAAATATTATTTTCTCCGAATCACGAATCACGAATCACGGGTCACGGCTTTTCTGCGGTAATCTTCCCTACAACATCTCCACCCCCATCCTCTTTAAGCTCCGCGATCACAAGGATCTCTTTGAGCGCGGCGTTATAATGATACAAAAGGAGGTGGCGGAGAGGCTTGTGGCCAAGTCCGGTGGTAAAGACTACGGGATACTGTCTATAATGATGCAGGTCTCAGCTAAAATAGAGAAATGCTTTCATGTCTCTCCAAGGTCATTCTTGCCCCCTCCAAAGGTTACCTCGACCGTTGTAAAGATCCACTTTTATAAGGACTCTCCATACAAGATAAAAGACAGGCAACTATTTGAAAACATTGTTAAATCATGCTTCGGCAAGCGCCGGAAGATGATAAGGAATTCCGTCCCAAAAGAGCACCTTCCGGCCCTTGAAAGGGCCGGGATAAAGTCCACACAAAGGCCAGAAGAGCTGTCTATTGAGAAGTATGTACTCCTTGCAAACACAATAATATCTTGACGATAGCGTAAGCCTTAGCTAAGGCTTGCACCCTGCGCGAACCAGGAAGATTATCATCTCATATGCAATATAAATATATCGCGATAGACGGTCCCATAGGCGCGGGAAAGACAACGCTAGTTAAGATGCTCTCAAAGGACCTGAGCGCAGAGGCCATCTTTGAGCCGGCCGAAAAAAACCCATTTCTCCCCGATTTTTATAAGGATAGAAAACTACACGCCTTTAAAACGCAGATATTCTTTCTTTTAAACCGCTATCAGCAGCAACTGACCTTAAAAAAGATAACAACTCCCATAGTTTGTGACTATACGTTCGCCAAGGACAGGGTCTTTGCAAATATAAATCTAAACGAAGACGAGCAGGCCCTCTATGAGAGGATATATTCGCTTCTTCATGCAGAGATCCCAAAGCCGGACCTTGTCATCTACATGCAGGCAACGCCGGAGGTCCTTCTTGAACGGATAAAGAAGCGAGGGATTGGTTATGAAAAATCCATAACGGTAGAATATCTTGAGGAGTTGACGAACGCATATAACGATTATTTCTTCAATTATATCGACTGTCCGCTCCTTGTCGTTAATGCAAGCGATATTGATTACGTAAAAAATAAGACAGATTGGGAAAATCTGAAGAAGGCCATTGTTTCACATAATAAAGGGATAGCGCACTATCACTATGTAAGTAAGACCTAGTACAGTGTCTATTAAATTTTTACTGGTTGTCTTTAGCACAAGTGCACGTAACAATTTAATTTCTACCGGCTTCGTCGATAAAAATTAAATTGACGATGCGCTAGTCGTTGCGAGCGTAAGCGAAGCAATTCAGCGGACTAGATTGCTTCGTCGCTCCCGCTCCTCGCAATGACATGTATTTATGAGCAAAGAGATCGTCACAAAGAAGATAACCACATCGTATCTTCAGGGGATGAAGACAAGGGGCGAGCGGATCACCATGCTCACCGCGTACGACGCGACCTTTGCCAAACTTTTGGAAGAGTCGGGAGTTGAATCGATATTGATAGGAGATTCGCTTGGAATGGTAGTTCAGGGGAACACCAACACCATCCCCGTTACCGTTGAAGATATCATCTATCACACAAAGTGTGTCTCAAAAGTAACAAGGCGCGCGCATATTATGGCCGATATGCCGTTTATGAGCTATCAGGCATCTATCGATCAGGCGCTTATCAACGCAGGGAGATGTCTTAAAGAGGGTGGGGCCGAATCTGTCAAACTCGAAGGCGGCGTTGAGCTTATTGAGACCGTTGCCGCGATGACATCGTCGGGAATACCTGTTTGTGCTCACATAGGCCTAAAGCCACAGTCGATACACCAGATGGGCGGATACAAAATTCAGGGCAAGACATCCTATTCGGCAGAAAAACTTATCGAAGAGGCCAAAGGTTTTGAAGAGGCCGGGGCGTTCATGCTCCTTCTTGAAGGGATAGTTTCGGAGGTCGCCCTTGAAATTACCAAGACCGTTTCTATCCCAACGATAGGGATAGGTTCGGGTGCCGGATGCGACGGCCAGGTCCTCGTTATCTACGACCTTTTGGGGATGGACAAGGAGTTTAACCCAAAGTTCGTTAAGAAGTACGCCGACCTCAACAACATCATAACCTCCGCCGTTAAAAGTTATATCAATGATGTCAAAGAAGGTGAATTTCCTTCCGAAGGGCAGACGTTCCACCGAGAGTTGCAGGTAGTGAAGCAAGTCACATCCAAATAATGAAGATCATATCTTCTCCAAAAGAGATGCAGGAACTGGCGCTTGAGTTGCGCAAGGAAGGTCTTCGCGTCTCCTTTGTTCCGACAATGGGGGCCCTTCACGAAGGGCACTTGACTCTCCTGCGGGAAGGCAGAAAATTTGGCGACAGACTGGCGCTCTCTATATTCATGAACCCGAAGCAGTTCGCGCCGACAGAGGACCTTGCAAAATATCCGCACGACAAAGAGGGAGATCTTGAAAAGGCCATGTCTTGCGGCGTTGATGTCGTCTTCTTTCCGTCGAATAAAAATATGTATCCGAAAGGATACCAGACGTATGTGGATGTGACGGAGGTCACAAGGGGGCTTTGCGGAGGATCAAGGCCCACACATTTTAGAGGCGTTACAACGGTGGTTCAAAAGTTGTTCAATATTGTTCAACCGAATGTCGCTATTTTCGGTGAAAAGGATTATCAGCAGCTGGTTGCAATAAGAACGATGGTAAAGGACCTTAATGCCCCCATTGAAATAGTCGGGGTCCCCACGGTCCGCGAGAGCGACGGTCTTGCAATGAGCTCCCGCAACGCCCACCTTTCAAAGGATGAAAGGGCAGCCTCTCTTTTAGTTTCCAAAGGCATCTTTGCCGCGCAAAGCGCCTTCAAAAAAAGCGAAAGGAATTCAGCTAGGCTAATAAATATCGCAGAAAATACGATAAGAGTCTCATCTTTTCTCAGGATAGATTACTTAAAGATATGTGATGCTGAAACACTTGAAAGATTGGCATTAATAGATAGGCCGGCGAGGATCCTCGCCGCCGTATTTGCAGGAAAGACCAGGCTTATTGATAACTGCCCTCTCCAGAGTTAAATAACCCTTTATTTATCAAACAAAATCATATAACCATATCTCTCAATGAAGGGGATAATTTCTACAGTTTGCCTTCTTTTTTTGTGCAATACGGTGTTCGCTGAAGGTTTGAATCTTCTTACCTTTAAAGATGCTGAAAAGATAGCCATAAAGAACTCGCCGCAGATAATCGCCCAAAGTTACACTGCCGATTCAGCGTATCAGGCGGCCTCTTCTCAGAAACTAAAGAGGCTCCCCACCTTGAGCCTTAATGCGCAGAACACGCTCGTATCCAAGATAGGGAAGATAGAATTTCCTTCCCTTGGAATTAGCAATACGGTCGGCACTCATCTCAACTGGTCGATCAGTCCCACCCTTAATTTCATAGTTTGGGACACGGGGCAGATACTCAACAGGGCGAAGAGCCTGAAGAGGGCCGCTGATGCACAGAGTAACATATTAGATTATGATAAAAGAGAGGTTTTGCTTGGAGCAAGGACATCATATATCGGTGTTCAGCTTGCAAAGGAACAGGTAAAGCTCGTGAAAGATGCGCTTACCCTTGCAAGATCGCAGTACGCTTACATTCATGAAAAGTTCAAAGTAGGTGCTTCCGACAAGTTCGACCTTGCCGTGGCCCATCAGGAGATGAGCGACCGCGAAAAGGACCTTGAACAGGCCTTAGGGGAACTTTACGTTTCCAAAAGGGCGCTTGCCGCGTCGCTCGGAATAGAAAAGGACATAGAGACCGCAGAGAACCTTGATACCGAACCGTTGAGCGTATCGCTAGACCTGCTGCTTCCCAGATCTGGTACACCGTTCAACCCCGAGACACATCCCCAGGTAAAGGCGCTCGAAAATCAGAAGAGCTCTTACGAACTTTCGGCAAAGAGCGTGGCGGCAAAATATTTTCCGGAAATATCTCTTACCGGTATCGCAGGTTATCAGTACCCGAACCTCGGACAGAATGAGATAATCCAGCAGAACAGCCTGATGATGGGACTTCAGATGCCGATACTCGAATGGGGGAGCATCTGGAAAGAGACCAAGAGCCAGAAATATAAGGCCCGTTCGACCAGTGAAGAAAAAAGGCAGACAGTTATTGATCTGACCAAAGATGTATCCGAGACGAGGGATTGGATAGATACGTATAAAAGACTTCGCACAACTGACGTAAAGGTGGTGGGCGACGCGCTAGAGGTGGCGAAGTTATCTTACGATTCGTTCAAGGCCGGAAAGATAATATTCCTGGATGTGCAGAGGGCGAACGTCAAGGCCCTTTCGGCCAAGGTAGACGCTGCAAGGGACAATGCCAGCCTTGCCGTCCAGATATCCAAGCTTCTTGCTCTGGCGGTGGATGAAGAGGTGAAAAATGCTCAAGAATGGTCTTTTAAAAAAGTTCAAGGTCAAAGACCCGAAATTTAAAAAGAAGGCCGTAGCGATAGCCCTAGTCCTTATAGCGGTGGTGGCCTATTTTGTATATCCGAGCGATGAATCCATCTACGTCGGCACCATAGAGACAACGGAGGTCGATGTTGCCCCCCGCGTCCACAGTCAGGTAGCGGCAAGACTTGTAGACGAAGGCGACAACGTGAATGTTGGAGAGACGCTTTATACGCTAACGTGCGAGGATTATATAGTCGCATTCAATAAGGCGAGGAACGATTTTGAACGAGCTGAAAAGCTCCTTAAGACGGGCAATATGTCGCCAGAACAGTACGATGCCTACAAAAAGTCGTTCGAGGACAGTAAGCTCAATGTTGAATGGTGCACCGTCAAGGCGCCGATCGACGGCATAATTCTCACAAAGTTCCATGAGGCCGGTGATTGGGTCAACATCGGCACCAAGCTGATGGCGATGGGAGATCTAAGGAACGATGTCTGGGCCTATGTATATGTGAACCAGCCGCTTCTTGTTCAGCTCTCAATTGGCGAGGACGTTACAGGGGTCCTTCCCGAACTTCACGACAAGAAGATCCCGGGCAAGATAGTTCATATAAAAGATGAGGCCGAGTTCACACCAAAGAACGTCCAGACCAGAAAAGAGAGAACGCGCCTCGTTTACGGCGTGAAGGTCAAGTTCGACAACTCCGAGATGCTTTTGAAGCCCGGAATGCCGATCGAGGTCAGATTCATTAAGAAGGTTGATTAATGCCAATATCGGTTGAGGTAAAAAATGTCACCAAGACCTTTGCCAAGGAAAAAAAGGCCCTTGACGGCATATCCATAGATTTCGCGGAAGGGAAGCTGCACGGCCTCATAGGTTCCGAAGGTGCCGGAAAAACAACGCTCCTCCGGGTCATCATGAGGCTTTTGAATCTATCCGGCGGCGAGATCGGCTGGAAGGACAGCGGGAAACCGATAGATTTTTTCGAGATCCGCGACAAGATATCCTACATGCCCGGGAGCCAGAGCCTATTTTGCCTCCAGCCTTCTTTTCATAGGGACCTATCTTTCGATGGGCATATTCATTTCGGTAGCGGCCAAGAACCAGCAGCTGGCGATGATGGGGAGCTTCATCTTTTTGATGCCGGCGATACTTCTCTCCGGCATCATGTATCCGATAGATAATCTTCCGATGATACTCAAGTTCGTATCATGGGCAAATCCTTTAATATACTACACGATACTGCTTAGGAACATAATGCTGAAAGGAGGGGACCCGTTCGTAGTTGTCACCTATACCGCGGCCCTTTTCCTGATAGCCGTTTTTTGCGTTGGTCTGGCATTCAAAAAGTTCAAATTGCACCTCGGATAATATCGGATATTTAGAACGCGTATTCAAATAGGACCGCGACCAATTGTGCCAGGTCGCTCTTGAATCCATCGTAGCTTGTCAGGTCCAATCTGCAAATTCCGCTGATGTCAGCAGGTGATTCCGCTCATGCCGGCACCCCTGTGACATACTGAAGAACTGTTACGTGGGTGCTAACATACCCTGCCTGCATCAATCAAGGTTTTCTTGTTTTT
>PCWZ01000075.1:8678-9364 GCA_002796305.1 Deltaproteobacteria bacterium CG11_big_fil_rev_8_21_14_0_20_49_13 | reverse complement strand
GATTGCTTCGGTCACTACGCTCCCTCGCAATGACACGCCAATGGGTTTTTAGAGGTGCCCTTAATATCTTCATAATTCCCCCCGAACGTTTTTTAGGCTGATATTCCGAAAAACTTAGTCAAATAACTCGGAAAAGTCAAAAAAATACTAGAAGTGAACGCCTGCCAGTCCCAAAAATGCCGGTTGTGCAGACCATCCACCCCCTATTATGACCTCGTTGGTTCCTGCAACGTTCTGGGATTTTTCCGGCAGGCAGACAAAATCCGACTGCGCCATTACTCCAAAGTAACCGTACCTTGAGACCATGAACCTGACACCTCCTCCAATGGAAACGCCGGGCGCCCATAGGAAGATGCTGGAGTCGGACGCCAGAGGGTCGCCGGGTATCGCCGCGAACTGGGCCATGGGGCCGGCTTGAACGTATGGCAGGACCTTGAAATTCTTCATTTGTGTGAGATAGTCGGTGATGAAGGTAAGGACGCCGTTGATATTTACGTTCATGACGTGTTCTCGGTTGCCGCTGTTGGCGTTAGTGGAATATTTCACCTGAAGTTCCGGCGCAAAATAATCCGTAACGTTCCAGCCGAAGTTGAAACCGATAAGGGGTTCCCAGTCGTTGGCGGTCCTTGTGGATGTCCTTGTGTTGTCATCTCCTGTGTATTGAAAAACGCCGCCGGAGAATTGAA
>PCWZ01000075.1:1423-8575 GCA_002796305.1 Deltaproteobacteria bacterium CG11_big_fil_rev_8_21_14_0_20_49_13 | reverse complement strand
TTGCGAGGGAGCGTAGTGACCGAAGCAATCTCCATAAATCAAGTGTTTGCGGGAGATTGCCGCGCCCCTTCGGGGCTCGCAATGACAGAACAAACAGGTTTTTAGAGGCGCCCATAAGTGATCTCATAGGGACCATGGTCACTGCACTATCCGTTCCATGACCTTCTTCTCCTGCTCCTTGTATCTTTGTTTCTCTATCAGCTCGCTATATTGCCGCGCGATCTGGTTGGAATGGTCAATCTCCAATATCTTTTTCCATACGTAGAGAGAATCGTCAAACCTTTTCATCTCAAAATATACCTTGCCTATGTCGGTCATTATCAAAAGGTCCACCGTAATAGGGGTTCCTTGCGGATGCTCGGCCTTAAGAGCCCTTCCATAATAGCCTATTGCCTCTTCCGATCTTCCTTCTTCCCGCGCTATCTGTCCAAGAAAGTAGAGAGATGTAAACTTTTCGCCGCTTTTAAGCGACCTTTTAAGGTAACGCTCCGCTTTTTTTTTATCGCCGGAAACAAAAAGTACGCGGCCCACCGTTTCGTCGAGATCCTTTGTGAATTGAAGGTTTGGATATTTGGATGGGAGCTTTTTGTACGCCTTAAGCAGATAATCAAGCGCCTTTTTGTAATTTGTCTGGGCCTCGTAGAACGTCCCTATCTTCGCATAAACAAGACCGTCGTTGCAACCGCGAGCTATCGCCCTTTGGAGGAACATTTCTGCGGAGCCTAGGTTTCCCGTATCAAAAGCGGTGAATCCGGCCCTGACGAACTCGTCCCATTTTGTTCCCTTGTGGCCATATTTTTGGTATTCGGCCCAGTCATCGGCCCTGCAGATACCGAAGACCATAGACGATAGACCATAGACCATGAGCGTAAAGACAAGCAACTTCTTGATTTTCATGTTCTTTTTTCTCCAAAAATTACTTGCAATTGACCTGATTATCGTGTTAACAACGCGCCCAATTCGCACACCCTACAGGATAATTCCTTTTGGTGCCACAGGAATTTGCAAGACATGGTGTTTTGAGATGTTCCGGTGGTTCATATTAGGGTGGAGGAACTAACCAAAGGAGAGTACATGTCAGAACTCCAAGTAAAAGACCTTCTCGAGGCCGGTTGCCACTTCGGCCACCAGACGTCCAGATGGAACCCCAAAATGAAACCCTTCATCTTCACGGTGAAGAGCGGTGTTCATATCATCAACCTAGACAGAACGATGGAAGCCGCAATGGCAGCTTTTAAGTTCGTCGCCGATCAGGTGGCTCTGGGGAATTCCGTGATATTCATCGGAACAAAGAGGCAGGCGCAGGACCTTATCCGTGAGAACGCGGAAAGGGTGGGACAGCATTACGTCAATCAGCGCTGGTTGGGCGGCATGCTTACGAACTTCAAGACCATCAAGGCGTCTATCGACCGCCTGCATTCGCTCTATCAGCGCAAAGAGGCCGGCGATTTTGCCAAGTTCTCAAAGAAGGAAGCTCTTTCCATGGAGCGCGAGATCGAAAAGTTCGAACATTCTCTCGGCGGCATCAAGAACATGACAAAGCTTCCCGGAGTCGTCTTTATAGTCGATCCAAAAACTGAGCATATTGCTCTAAAAGAGGCGCAGAAGCTCCATATTCCGGTGGTTGCCATTACGGACACGAATTGTGACCCGGACGGCATCGATTTCGTGGTACCTGCAAACGATGACGCCATCCGTTCGATCACGCTTCTTGTCTCATATGTCGCCAAGGCCTGCGAAGAAGGCCTAAAACGCAGAGAAGCGACACTCAGGGAAGATGCGGCAAAAGAGGCCTCCAGACCCGCACCTGCCGCAGGGGAGCAGGGCGGACGCGTAAGAGAGAAGAAGATCGAAGGTAAGGCTAAAGCCTACGTTGCAGAGAGACCCGGCGACAGGAGAGGCGGTGGAAGAAGAGGTCAGGGAGGTCACGGAACCCACGGCGGCCCGGGCGGCACCAGGGGACATGCACATAAGAGCGAAAAGCCGGTTGGAGAGAAGAAAGCGCCGGTAGTGGAAACAAAACATTGAGCGTGAAGCGTGAAGCGTGTGTCGTGAAGCGTAAGGAAAACGTATCACGATTCACGAACGACGATTCACGGAATTTTATATGACAATTTCAGCTGAAACAGTAAAAGAGCTTCGCGAACGCACAGGCGCCGGTATGATGGACTGCAAACGGGCGCTTTCAGATGCGGGCGGAGATATGGAAAAGGCGATAGATTCGCTCCGCAAGGCGGGCCTTGCCAAGGCGGCAAAGAAGGCCTCGCGCTCGGCTTCCGAAGGTCTTGTAGGTCTCAAGGTAGAGAACGATGTCATCACGATGGTGGAGGTGAACTGCGAAACCGACTTCGTCTGCAAGACCGACGATTTCCAGAACTTCGTCAAGAACGTCACGAGCCACGTGGCTTCAACACAACCTTCCGACATGGACACCCTGCTTGCCAGCCAGATGAGCGGCAAGAAGTTGAACGATCTCCAGACTGAGCTGATAGCGAAGATCGGCGAGAACCTTGGCATAAGACGGTTTGCCATAAAGAAGGCGGGCGCAGGCGTTAAGGTGAATAATTATGTACACGCCGGTTCAAAGATCGGCGTTGTGGCCCTCTTCGAAGATCCCAATAACAAACTGACCGACGCGGCGGCGAAGGATGTTGCGATGCACGTTGCGGCCATGAACCCCCAGTTCGTAAGAAGGGGCGATGTTCCCGAAGACGCGATAGCCAGAGAGAAGGAAGTGTTCAAGGGTCAGATGGCGAACGAAAAGAAGCCGCCTCAGGTTCTGGAAAAGATAATCGAAGGAAAGCTCAATAAATATCTTTCCGAGATATGCCTTGAAGATCAGGTATTCATCCGCGACCCTCAGGGGAAGCAGAGCGTTAGCAACATGCTCAAGGCTCTTGACCCTGCCATCAAGATAAAAGAGGTCGTAAGGTTCCAGGTTGGAGAAAAGGCGTAAAGAAGGGTCAACGGTCGAGGGACAAGAGAAATGAATGAAGGGGGGAGTATGAAATATAAACGCGTTCTACTGAAACTTTCCGGCGAAGCAATAAGCGGTGAGGACCATTTCGGCATAAAGCCGGAGACGGTCACGGAACTGGCGAAAGAGATAAAAGATGTGGCGTCGCTTGGCGTTCAGATCGCCATTGTAATAGGCGGCGGCAACATCTTTAGAGGTCTTTCAGATTCCGCCAAGGATATGGACCGTTCAACGGCCGATTATATGGGCATGCTTGCAACGGTCATTAACAGTCTCGCCCTTCAGGACGCCTTGGAACATCAAGGGACCCCCACAAGGGTAATGACGGCCTTCCCCATGCAGAGCATCGGCGAACCTTACATTCGCAGGCGCGCTTTGCGCCATCTTGAAAAGGGACGCATTGTTATATTCGCTGGCGGCACAGGCAACCCGTACTTCTCAACAGATACCGCGGCATCCCTAAGGGCTATGGAGATACACACCGACGTTATCCTTAAGGGAACAAAGGTGGATGGCGTCTACGACTCCGACCCGGTAAAGAACCCCAAAGCCGTTAAATTCGACAAACTTTCCTACCTTGAGGTGTTGAAGCATGGCCTTAAGGTGATGGACGCGACATCCATTTCCATGTGCATGGACAATAATATGCCGGTTGTTGTATTCGATCTGTTCAACAAGGGTAACCTTAAAAAAGTGGCGCAGGGCGAAAAAATCGGCACCATGGTAAGTTGAGGAGGATAATATGGTACAGAAGGTGATCACCGAGGCAAAGGGTAAGATGGACAGGGCGATGGAGACCCTCAAGATGGAACTCTCCAAGATGCGGACAGGACGGGCCTCAACCTCTATTTTAGATGATGTCCGTGTTGAATACTACGGCCAGAACGTGCCTCTCAACCAGGTATCAACCCTCGGCGTTCCCGACGCAAGGCTCATAACCATTCAGCCATGGGAAGCCGGCATGGTCTCTGTGATTGAAAAGGCCATTTTAAAATCGGGCCTAGGGTTAAATCCCAATCATGACGGAAAGGTCATTAAGCTTCCAATTCCGCCCCTAAATGAAGAGCGCAGGAAAGAGCTTGTGAAATATATTAAGAAGCTCGGCGAAGATTCCAAGGTCTCCATCAGGAACATCAGACGCGATGCCAACGAACATATCAAGAAACTTGAAAAATCGGAGCATGCCTCGGAAGACGATATTAAAAAGGGCGAAAAAGAGATCCAGAAGCTTACCGACGATCACATCAAACTCATAGACGATACGGTCACGCACAAAGAAAAAGAGATAATGACGATATAATGGCAGCCAGCAAGGTCACAAGCCAGCAAGGCAAACAAGGTTTTTATTCTTAGCTTTGCCGGCATGAAACTTTGCTGGTGGTTTGCGTTTAGATGAATCCGATCCCGGCGCACATAGCGATAATCATGGATGGCAACGGCAGGTGGGCGGTTTCCCGCGGCCTTCCGCGCGTTGAAGGTCATCGCAAAGGAATTGAGGCCGTTGAGAACATCACGATCGCTTGTAGCGACCTGGGCGTTAAATTTCTGACCCTGTATGCTTTTTCCGAAGAGAACTGGGACAGGCCTCTTGAAGAGGTGAGGGCTCTAATGGGCCTCATGGTCGAGTTCTTAAAGCTAAAAAAACAAAAATTAATTGATAATCAGATAAAGTTCATGACCATTGGCGATAACGATCGCCTTCCGCAAGAGGTCCGCGATGTGATAAAAGATGTCGAAAGGGCCACGGTCCATCTAAGCAAGACGACGATGATAGTCGCCTTGAGCTACGGTTCCAGAATGGAGCTGTGCCGTGCCATTCAAAGGGCGGTTGATGCCAAGGTGACGGAGATAACACCCGAGACCCTTTCCCCATTTCTTGATACCGCAGGGATCCCCGATCCGGACCTTCTCATCAGGACCTCCGGTGAGCATCGTGTGAGCAATTTCCTTTTATGGCAGATAGCCTATTCCGAGTTCTACTTCACTCAAAAGCTCTGGCCCGATTTTTCAAAGGAAGACCTAGAAAGAGCGATAAAAGATTACCAGAACCGCGAACGCAGGTTCGGAAAGACGAGTGAACAATGGCAAAAAGGATAATCTCGGCCCTTGTTATGGGTCTGATCTTGGCGACGGTAATTATGTATTCGCCCGAGATGATCTTTAACGGTCTTGTGCTTCTCGTTATCATGGGCGGTCTTTACGAGTTCAGTAAGTTAGCCCTTCCGAAGGACCAGATCTACCGCGAGACGACATGGATATTCGGTATAGCCGTTGCATCAACGCTCATTTTTTTAAGAACGACCAACGTATTCTTAGGAGTCGTCGTAACGGGCATGTTCATAGTCTCTCTTTTATACATGAAGCATGCGACGACCCTTGAGGGCGTGACATCAAGGATCGGTTTAACGCTGTTTGGCGCCCTCTATCTTGGCGCAACACTTCCATTTTGGGCCCTTTTGCGTGAGCTCCCTCACGGCAAGGCGCTTATCTTTATGGGTGTGGCGGCTACCGCCATGACGGACACCTTTGCGATGTTTGGCGGAAAACTTCTCGGAAGACATAAGTTTGCGGCGCTAACGAGCCCCAATAAAACCATGGAAGGTTTCTTTGCCGGATTTGTCGGAAGCGTTCTTACCGCCTATGTGGTCAGAACGATAGGGTTCAAAGATCTGCCCATCCTCCACGTTATCATCTTAGGCGTTGCGATAGGTTTCATCGGGCCTTTTGGCGATCTGATAGAATCTTTGATCAAGCGCGATTTTCACGTGAAAGATTCAGGCAATATCATCCCCGGCCACGGCGGATTTTTAGATAGATTGGACGCAATGATATTCGTTGCGCCGTTCATGTATCTGTATGCAAAGACTTTCCTGCAGATTTTTTAATAAAGGCTCTTCTCCAAAGTGAGTGGGTGATTTGAGGGCATTTCAGAAACCCACAAGACGGAAACCCAGAAACCCACAAGACGGAAACCCACAAGACGGAGTCAAGTTCGGATAATAATATATCCATACGCAACCTGCTGAATTTTATCTTTTCATTGTGAGTCCGTCTTGTGGATTCGTCGAGTCGCCTCGTCTTGCATGCCCAAAACCCACAAGACGCGACCCACAAGACGGACTCATTTGAACCCACAAGACGGACTCATTTGGAGGAGATTGGGTGGTTTTGGATAAGTAATGTGGAGAGGGTGCGGTTCTACGCCGGCAGTTATTTCTAACTCGCTCTTTTCTGATCATTTGTTGATTATAACGCGCCGAGATGCAGGGAGAAAAGCAGTTGCAGACGATATGGTATCTGGGCAGATACGGTATGCAAAACAGCATAGCAATTCTCGCGCCAAGACACATTACCCGCTAACATGTTGAAATCGTTAGACCTGAACAAAACGCACACACCCAAAACTGTAGCGTTTTCGTCACCCCTGTAAATCTTGACTCCGTCTTGTGGTTATGACTCCGTCTTGTGGTTATGCGTCTTGTGGTTATTTCAAGACTCGCGCAACGGGCTCAAAAGTCTGATTTTTTTTAACGTGATAGCATATCGTGAAGGTGTAGCTAGACAGGTCGGGTCTTTTGCCGGCGCCAAAACTTTTTATGGTCTGCAATTAAATTGTATGTTAAAAGTACGGCCATGCGCACCTTCTTACTATGTTTCATTCCGCTCTTTGTTGCGGTCGATATTATTGGCAACGTCCCGCTTTACTTAAGCCTTACATCTGGAATGCCGAAAGAGCACCGCACCAAGGTGATCTGGCAGGCGGGCTGGACGGCCCTTGTCATCTCTTTGATCTTCATGCTCGCAGGAAAGTGGATATTTACCTTCCTTAACATTACCCCATCGGATTTCAAGATCGCCGGCGGGCTTATTCTCCTATTCATAGCGGTAACGGGTATCCTCCCCTTTGAGCACAGCGAAAAGTACGAAGGGGTGGGAATAGTCCCTTTGGGGGTCCCTTTGATGATGGGGCCAGCGGCTCTGACCACGCTCCTTATACTTGTCGACCTCCATCCGGTCTACTGGGTGGCGTCGGCACTCATTGTGAATATAGTGATATCGCTTATCGCCTTTTACTATAGCTGGGTCATCGTCAAGGGCCTGGGAGTCAACGGAATGAAGGCCTGTTCCAAGGTTATATCTCTCTTCCTTGCCGCCATCGCCATCATGATGATCAG
>PCWZ01000075.1:0-1386 GCA_002796305.1 Deltaproteobacteria bacterium CG11_big_fil_rev_8_21_14_0_20_49_13 | reverse complement strand
AAGCAATCTCCATAAATCAAGTGTTTGCGGGAGATTGCCGCGCCCCTTCGGGGCTCGCAATGACAGAGTAAGTAGGTTTTTAGAGGTGCCCTTTATAAAGACGAAGGCTTGCGAGGGGGCTTTTGGGTTGACACGCCGGGTCAATTATGTTAGCTCTCTTAGTGACAGTCAAAAAGCGTTACTCAATTAATAGCAGTTTCTAATGAAAGGCAGTTTTCGTTTTAATAAGTAAGAGATTATTGAAATTTAATTAAGACTTAGCGAACGAGCGACGAATTTATTTCGCGCGAGCGAGAGGGGTATGGGGGGAAGGAGTGAGGTCCTCCGAACGAGTTGTTCCCCCCATTTGTATAGGAGACTTCTTCTTGAAGAAAAAGGTTAAGAAACCAAAGTGGTATAACATACTTATCGTACCAGAAGGAAAACCAGCCCAAAAACAGCTTACCGTTCCGTCTTGGACCCACAAAGCGATATTTGCATTTTTAGGTGTATGGTTTGTTGCTACCATCGTTCTGGCAGGTACCGCCTATTACTACAGAACCGGCTGGATGGCCACCGAGGAAACACGCATAACTACCCGGGAAATAAAGGAAAAAGAGGCAGTGATCAGCGAAAAGCTCGCCTCAATGGAAGAGGTGGTAGGCCGTGCGAACAGGCTTGCCCAGCGTCTTGAGGCGGCTGTCGGTATCAATAAAAAGGTCATGCTTAAAAGCATAGGCCCCATTGCCGACGAAGATACCCTGCCGGACGCAAAGAAACTCAAACTTAACAGCAAATACGAGCTGACCGCCAAGGTCGAAAATAACCCCAGAGAGCTCTTTAATGACCTGGATCTCCAGACAGACGAGCTCAATGATACGATAGCCTCGGTCGAAATGAGGCTTCAGGACGTTTACGAGTTCCATCAAGAGCGCCTTACTTACTGGGCGTCAATGCCATCCATCTGGCCGGTCAGGGGCTGGGTGACGTCCGAATTCGGTCCCAGAAGGAGCCCCAAAGGGATAGGCTCGCGCTTTCATGAAGGGCTTGATATAGCGGCTTCCATCGGCACCCCGGTCTTTGCGTCGGGCGACGGAGTGGTTACTTTTTCAGGTTATAAGAACGGCCTTGGCAAGACCGTCATAATAGACCACGGCTTTGGCGTTACAACTGTCTATGGGCACAATTCAGCGCTCTACGTTCAGGAAGGCCAGAAGATAAAACGCGGTTCCAACATTGCCGCGGTGGGCCGCACCGGCCGTTCAACAGGGCCTCATCTGCACTATCAGATAGTGGTTGACGGTGTACCGGTCGATCCGATGCGCTATATCATAGAGAACTTCTGATCTTAATTGAATTCCTTGCAAATTATTTTTGTATTGGTTAGTTAGGTCATCCTGATCCGAA
>PCWZ01000074.1:17969-18953 GCA_002796305.1 Deltaproteobacteria bacterium CG11_big_fil_rev_8_21_14_0_20_49_13 | reverse complement strand
AATTTGGGTGAGTAGTTACACTTGCGCAATAAGGGGGGGTGTGGTCCAGATAAATCAAGTAGTTAGCAAAAAAAATTGGCGATTGAGGTAGAAGCTCTCCTGAATTGATCGGCGAGACTCCAGTGACCCCGTGGAGCATTTTCGGTGGATCTGGCGATTTGCTTCGCAAATTCCAAAGCGAGTTTGTAGACGTCGAGATTTTCGAAATCAAACATATAATGAGCCATTCCTTTACCCGATACACGAAACACGATATACGAAATTTTGCGCCAGCAATACTGAACATCAGCCTCGATATTTCCGTGTATCGTATATCGTGTATCGGGGCAAATTTTGCTGGCGCAAAATTTGCGCGCCTGGCAGGATTCGAACCTGCGACCCTCTGATTCGAAGTCAGATGCTCTGATCCACTGAGCTACAAGCGCAAGTCTTAAGTCATTTGAACTATCATCTTACCGGTCATACACAGAAAAGTCACTATCCCACCGGCTATTAATACGCCCGCAATGATGGCCGGGAAAGAATATTTAATCGGTATCTTAAAGATAGATGCGGCGACCGCCCCGGTCCACATTCCTGTCATAGGTAGGGGAATGGCCACAAAAAGTGCGAGCCCGATCGCCTCATATTTTTCGATGATCCCAGCCTTGCGCGATGTTCTTTTATAGAGCCAGTCAAAGAATTGCCCGAAAACTGGGAGATGACGGACACTGTTCGATACAGGTTCAAGAAGCAAAAGCAACGGGATCGCCGGCAACAGGTTTCCCGTTACAGCAAGGGTAAATGCCTTCAGCGGGGCCAGTCCCATGGCAAAGGCTGCAGGTATGCCACCGCGTAGTTCCGCAACAGGGAGCGCCGAGATGATTACGGTCACTAGTTCAGGAGGGAGGCCCCTAAGCCATATGATGAGCTGTTCCAGCATTTTCGTGTTCGCGTTTACCAGCCACCCTCAAGGTTTGCAATAAAAAACGTTAAGGAACATTT